>NZ_CBCRZX010000001.1:29-185990 GCF_965137155.1 Stackebrandtia soli | reverse complement strand
CGGTCAGGCGACCGTCGGCCCTCGTGAGGAATTTTCAGCGCTCGGCTAGCAGCTTCGCGACCGCCACGTCGAGATCGAGGCACTCGGGCTCCTTGCCCTTCGGCACCACCGCGTAGCTGCGACGCAGGAACCGCGCGATGAGGCTCTTCGAGACCTCGAACAACGCGTTCCCGTCAGGCGAGGACAGGGCGAGCGCGATGGCGTCACCGCGGGGCGTGACCCAGGGCCACACCCGGACGTCCCCGATTCCGGATGGCTCCACGAGTCCCGACGACAGGAGGTCCCGAGCGAAAGACCAACTGACGTGTTCTGATTCGGGATTGTCGGGATGGAACATGACGTGCACTGCGTACGGGTCGCTTTGGTCGTAGCGCAGACTGGCCCGCACACTGATCGTCGCGAAATCGGGCGCGACGAACCTCATTGTCGTGTCGACTTCTACGGTCGCCGGACGTGTTGTCGCCATCTGTGCCCCCCGGGCTCCTCGGGCGAGCACCCCAGAACTCGCCGCTTCCTACCTGAGGTTTATCACTTCGACGAGCCAGCCACGCCGTGATCGGCGACAGTGGCGGACGCGCGTTTGGTGATACCACCGCAGATCGTGCCAAAAGGGTACTGTCACCAACCGATAACTTTAAGTATTTGCCCCATTGCGGTGAGTGTGTCATATGTGGCGGGTGGGTTGACCGTGAATGCGTGATATTCATTGGACACAACGAGTCACCCGGCGCGAAGGTGGCGGGTGTGTCGGAGGCTTCACCGTCGCGGCGGCCCATATCGGCCCGAGCCCGCCTCCGGGAGATCCGAGTCCTCTGGATGCGCTCGCAGTAGCAGGATCGCGCCGATGAGTCCGCCCCACACGATGACGATGGAGATGACCAGCATGATGATCGCCCCGGTGCTCATCGTTGGCGTCCCTTCTGGAAGGTAATGAGGCCGACGCGCTGTGGGTCGCGCCAGGGGAGGATCGACAGCAGCAGGGCGACGGCGATGGTCGCCGCTGGAGCGCCCCACCCGAACAGGTTCACGAACCACTGTGGATATCCGTTGTAGGCGTCGGCGGCCTCGGCCAGAACGCTCTCGTAGACGATCCAGCCGAGCGCCAGCGGGGTGACGGCGCCGAGCACGATCATCCACGACCAGCCGACATTGAGGACGGATGTCGCGTTGGCGTGAGCCCCCATCTCCGGCAGACGCCGCATCGCCCACCCGACGACCACGATGGATACCAGCGCGGCACCGACGATGCCGTAATCGTTGATGAAGTGATCGACCACGTCGAGGATCATCAACCCCTGGTCGGTGGGGAACAACGCGATCGACGTCGCCGCGATCACGCCTCCCACCAGCAGCACGGCGGGCACCCGCGACAGACCGACCCGGTCCTGGACGGCGGCGACCACGACCTGGACGATGCTGATCAGCGACGCGAGTCCCGCGAGTACGAGTGAGAGGAAGAACAGCACCCCGAACAGGTGGGCGCCGGCCGGCAGTTGCGAGATGATCTGCGGGAACGCCACGAACGCGAGTCCGACCCCCTGGGAGGCCACGTCGTCGACCGGCAGCGTCGTCGTCGCGGACATGAATCCGAGCGCCGCGAACACGCCGATCCCGGCGAGGATCTCGACGCCCGCGTTGCTGAATGCGGCGACGAGGGCCGAACCCGTCAAGTCCGCTTTGGACTTGGCGTATGACGCGTAGGTGACCATGATGCCGAAACCGACGGACAGGGTGAAGAAGGTCTGACCGTAGGCGGCGAGCCAGACCCTCGGGTCGCCGATCGCGCTCCAATCCGGGCGGAACAGGGCGTCGAGGCCGATGGAGGCGCCCTCCAAGGTCAGCGAATGCACGACGAGGATCCCGAACAGGACGACGAGCAGTGGCACGAATATGCGGTTCGAGGTCTCGATTCCCCTCCTCACACCCAGCGCGAGAATGCCGAGTGTGATGATCCAGACCGCGACGAGAGGCCACAGCACTCCCGACACATATGTCGATATCTGACCTGGTTGTTCGGCGACCCGAAGAAATTCTTCATTCAGGAACCGCTGGGGGTTCCCACCCCATTGGAGGCTCACTGAGAACCCGATATAGCGAATCGCCCACGCGATGATGACCGCGTAGTAGATGGCCACCACGAAACAGATGGCGACCTGCCACCATCCGATCGGGGCGGCGGCGCGTCCCAGCCGTTGAAACGCCAGCGCGGCGGACGTCCGTGTCTTGTGGCCTATCGCGTATTCCATGATCAACAGTGGAATACCGGCCGTCAGCAGCGCGATCAGATACGGGATGAGGAACGCGCCCCCACCGTTGTCATAGGCGACATAGGGGAAACGCCAGAGGCTGCCGAGACCGATCATCGACCCGGCCGAGGCCAGAATGAAACCGGCCCGCGTCCCCCATTGTTCGCGGATGAGCGACACGTGCTCACCTTCTTCGATTCAGCACCGGACAGAGCCGAACATCAATATGTGGGTGTTGGTGACCGTATGCCGCCGACATTCCTTGTGTAAATAGGGAAGTCGCGCATTTCCAATGTTCTGGAAGTTCGGTCGGTCGGCGCCGCCCTATCGGTTGAATTCGGTGAATGAACGGACGACCGACCGAACAGCGTGGACGAATTCCCGCCCGATTGGTCGTGAATGCCCACTGTGTCCGCCGGGTTCGAACCTCGCGCTCGACCCGTCGTGATGATCGGCGGCGTCGATGCCGCGCGGGACCGTGCCCGCGAGGGGCGCCCCGTTTGGCCCGCCGGTTGCGGCAGAATACGGCTCTGAGCGGTGCCATCCGCATCGCCGTCGTACGAGTACGAGGAGCGGTCAGCGCCCCTCGTCACGGGAGAGTGGTACGCGTGGAAGCCATAGTGGTCTCGGAGGTCGGCGGCCCCGAGGTGCTGCGACCGGAAACGGTTCCAGACCCGGTGCCCGGCCCCGGCGAGGTCCTCGTGGACGTCGCGGCCAGCGGAGTGAACTTCATCGACATCTATCACCGCAGTGGGCAGTACCCCATGCCGACACCGTTCGTCCCCGGGACGGAGGGCGCCGGAACGGTTCGGGAGCTCGGTGAGGGAGTCGACTCGGTCGCCGTCGGAGACCTGGTCGCCTGGGCACAGGTTCCGGGAAGCTACGCGACGGCGATCGCCGCACCGGCAAAGTCGGTATTGCCCGTCCCCGATGGAGTGGAGACGGACACGGCGGCGGCCGTGATGCTGCAGGGCCTGACGGCGCACTACCTGTGCCATTCGACGTATCGGGTCGAACGAGGTGACGTCGTCGTGGTTCACGCCGCGGCGGGTGGCGTCGGTTTGCTGCTGACGCAGATGATCAAGCTTCGCGGGGGCGTCGTCGTCGCCACCGTGTCCACACCGGAGAAGGCGGCTCTGGCGCGAGACGCGGGAGCCGACGCCGTGACCGGATACGACGAATACGGCCCCATCCTGTCCGAGTACTCGCGGGGCGCGGGCGCGCACGCCGTGTACGACGGCGTCGGTTCGTCGACCTTCGAGCACAGCCTGGCGGCATTGCGCCCGCGTGGAACCCTCGCGTTGTTCGGTCAGTCCAGCGGGGCCGTCGACCCCGTCGACCCGCAGGCCCTGTCGAGGGCCGGTTCGGTGTACCTGACTCGGCCGACGCTCGCGCATTACATTGCCGACCCGAAGGAGTTCGCCGCGCGTGCGGCCGACGTCTTCGGGTGGATCGCGTCCGGCGAACTCAAGGTCCACATCGGTGGTCGATACTCGTTGGACGAGGCGGCACGCGCCCACACCGACCTCGCGGCCAGGCGCACCACCGGGAAGCTCATCCTCACGTAGCGGCATCACTTGAGGCGGCCGCGATTCAGTGAAGAAGGTGTCACAGGTCGCACAAACAGTGTGTCTCCGTCACCGGGAACGTCGATACCGTATGGGTCGTATGGTCGGCATGCGCGCGGCACCGCGGGGGGTTACCCGGAGCGCGCGAACCGCCGGGCGGTGGTGCCGGCCCGGCGAGATGAAGGCGACACGATGTCCTATCAAGACGAACTGTTGACACGGAGAACTGACTGGGATCGAACCCGCTGGTGCGGATTCCTTCCGTCAGAGGGATTCGGGCTGTGGGACGTCCTATGCGAGGCGACGGAGAACGACGTCGAAGGCGAACTCGACGACGTCGTCGCGTGGGTGCGCGACTACGGCGACCCGTGGTCGTTCGGTCTGCGACTGCTCGGAGACCTCGACGCCCCGATCGATTACAACCGGTTTCGCAGCGACCAGCGGCGGCTCGTTCGGTTGTTCGGCAAGGCGGGTCACGAGTATCCGACGACGGCGCGAGCGCTGGCCTGGCTCGGCGTCGAGCTCGGCCTGTACCTTCGCGAGGTCGACGAGGGGGTGGTCCGCTGGAGGGTTCCGCGCGCGCTACCGCTTCCGACGGAGATCCTTCCGATGTCGGCGCGGCAACGGCAGCGTGAGGACGACTTCAGGCTCCATCAACTGTGGTCGCTGCCCGCGAGTCACATAGTGGACACATTGCGCGACATGGGTTGTCCGACGGACGTCGCGACCGATGTCCGCGAGATATCCGGCTGGATCGGCGAGCACCCCGACACGGTTCGCAACAGCTTGGCCTTCCTGACCGACACTCGTTTCGAGAGTCATTGGGGGCGGCCCCTGTTGCGCGTGCTCACCGTATCCAGTGGACAATGGCGCCCCGCGGACCCGGAGCGTTTGGAAGCGTGGGAGCACTGCGTCCTCGTACCCAACTGGCGCGGCCTCTACGCGCGCTATGGGCTCGCGTGGGCTTTGGAATGCGAGGCGGGGGAGATCTGCGACTCCGAATAGGACCGCTCGTTCGCTGACGGCCGCCGTCGCTCCCCACCCGGGATACGACGACGGCCGCCGCCTTGTCCGCTGACGGCCGTGTGTCGGTCTTCCTCTGCGCGGAGAGGACGGTCCGAGCCGCCGCTGGTGACCGGCCGTTGCCGAGGGTCATCGCGCCCTGGTTCGATGGCGGACGGCGAACCGCCCCCGGCCGGGTGCCGAGGGCGGTTCGAAAGAGGTCTCGCGGTTTCGTAAGACCAGGTCGCTTCGCTGAGGTGCGGCCGGAGCGCCGGACAACGGATCTGCGTCAGGCGACGTGGTAGGCCTCCATGATGGTGTGTTCGAAGGCGACGCCGTTGTCGGCGGTGCCGCTGACGCGCAGGGAGACGTCGCCGTCGGCGGGGTTGTCGACGGTGAAGGAGCCTCCGTCGACGGCCACCTCCGTCCAGGTCTTACCGCCGTCGACGGACCGCTCGATGAGGAGTTCCTCGGTCTCGATCGGGTCGGGGCCCGCTTCGACGGTGAAGTCGATGACCGTCGTCTCGTCGGCGGCCGTGTTGGTCGCGTCCAATCCCTTGGCGTCGAGCCGAACCGTCGGCAACAGGGTGTTCTCCTCCTCGACCGCCTCGGACTCGAAAGTCCACGTCGAACTGATCTGGGCGGAGGTGTCGAGCGGCGCCACGGCGTCGATCTCGAGCCGGAAGGTGCCCGATTCGGTCGACTCGAAGATGTCGGCCTTGACGACGTCGGATTCTCCGACGAGTTCGTCGCCGAAGTAGAGCCGGGCTACGGAACCCTGCGAGAAGTTCCCGAACCGGCCCGTGACCGGATCGCATTGCATGTAGACGATCGCGTAGAGCGTGTCGTTGTTGCGATAGACGCTGCCGTCGCACGGTGCGAGGACGGCGGCCGTCCACGTCTCGCGGTAGGTCTCGCCGGCCTTCCGGTCGATCCCCGGTGTGATCTGGTATGCCAGGTACTTGCGGGTCTCGGCGTCCAGTGTGGTGATGTCGGCCGACCATTGCATGTCGGGGATGACGTTGAGGTACTCGTGGCGGGTGGACTCGGCGCCCACCTCCTGCCGCACCGCGACACCGTCGCCGGTCGGCAGGTCCGTGAACCAGTACTTCTCTCGGACGGTGTCGGCCGGGATCGTTCGATAGTCGGCCACGACCTTGACGAGTTCCGACTTGGTGACCTCACGAGTGAAACCGGTGGGGAACCCCTCACCCGTGAAGGCGAGGTTGTACGACGCCGGGATCTTGCCGGTCCCGTTGGCGCCGGTGCTGCTGGTCGGTGTGGACCACGAGCCGAGGACCAACACCCGTGTCACGCCCGCCGCGTCCTCGCCGATCTGGGCGGTGCGCACGGTGCCGACGTCCGGCGTGTCGATCATGGTCATGTTGAACCACTCTTCGTTGATGCCGCGGATCGCGACGATCGTTCCGCTGGTCGCCTTGGCCCTCGAGTTCGGCACGGTCACCGTGGTGCGCTTCGTCTCGCGCGCGTCGGCGACGAGCTCGCGGTCCTCCGACACGGTGAGCGACGGATACCGCAGCCATGCCAGGTCGCCGTTCGTCGCCGGGATGGCCACGTCGAGCTGGTACTCGCCCGCCGGAACCCGGACGGTCGAACCCTCCGGAGAGACGTCCGCATGGTGCTCGTCCCCGCCACCGAGCTGGTAGAGCGAGATGGTCGCAGTGGTGGCGGAACCGTCGAGTCCGAGCGCGCTCACATCCACGTCGTAGCTTTCCGACTCCACGTAGGACCCGACGGGGACCACGATGGACGTGAGGCCGTCAACGGCGGTGACGTGTGCCGAGTAACTCCCCGCGCCGTCGGCGACGGAGGGATCCGTGGTGACGGTGAAGGTCCCGGACCCGCCGGCGGGAACGTCCACAGTGCTGACGTTCGTGGTGAACATGCCCGCGGGCGCGGTGGACGTGACCGTCAGGTCCAGGGCGAGCGCGGTGTCGCCGGGGTTGTGGACGGTGATCGTCTCGGTAGCCGGTGCGCTGTCCTGGTTGGGCCACTTGACGAAGCCGGACACGCTCGACGGCTCGGGGTAGGCCTCCTGGTTGATCGCCTGGGTGACGTTGACCCGACCGGCGCCCTGTTCGAACGCGGTGAGTTCCCCGTTGGGTTCGGCCGAGGCCATGATCGCCGCTTTCAGCCGCGCGGCCGACCAGTCGGGGTGCTGCTGTGCGAGGAGCGCGGCGGTGCCGGCGACGTGAGGTGCCGCCATCGACGTGCCGGACGCGGTCAGGTAACCCTCGACAGGGGAGTCGCCCATGTTCGACCCGTTCGCCTTCGCGGCGATGATGTCGACGCCGGGCGCGGTGATGTCGGGTTTGACGCCGTGGTCTCCGCTGCGCGGGCCGCGGCTGGAGAAGTCAGCGAGCGCGTCGTTGTCGTCGACGGCACCGACCGACAGCGCCGACGGCGCGGTGCTCGGTGAGCTGACGGTCCCGTCGCCCCCGTCGTTTCCGGCGGAGATGACGAAGAGCGTGTCGTACTCGGCGGTCAGGTCCTCGACCGCCTGCTCCAGCGGGTCCATCTCGGGGCTGTCGGTGCCACCGAGGCTGAGGTTGGCGATGGTGGCGTCCTGCCGCGCTGCCCATTCCATTCCGGCGAGGATCGAGGATTCGTCACAGCCACTATTGGTGCAGACCTTGCCGATGATGAGATCGGCGTCCGGAGCGACTCCCTTGTAGAGCCCGTCGGACTTCGCACCGATACCGGCGATGGTGGACGCGACATGCGTGCCGTGCCCGACGTCGTCCACCATCTCATCGCCGGTGAAGTTCTCCATGGCGGTGATCTGGTCGGCGAGATCGGGGTGATCGGCGTCGATGCCGGTGTCGAGGACGGCGACCGTGATGCCGTCACCGGTGAAGCCCGCGTCCCACGCCGACGGCGCGCCGATCTGGCCGACGCTGTGGTCGAGAAGCAGCTCGCGCTTGCCGTCCAACCAAACCCGGCTGACGCCGCCGCTCAGTTTCGTGGCCTCGTCGGTCGTCGTCATGGAAGCCCACAACTCGCCGGTGCTGTTCTTCGGTTGCCGGGTGGCGGCGATGCCCAGCGACGGCAGCTTCGAGGTGACCTTCGCGCCGGCGTCGTCGGCGACGCTGGCGGTGACGTCGGACGTCTGAGTCAGGAGCGGGATCGTCGCTCGCTCGGCGTTCCCGTACCCGTCGTCGATCAAGTCGGACACATTGAACAGTCGCTTGTCGAGCTTTCCTGATCGGAGCAGTGCGTCGGCGTCACTCGGGACGACGACGAGATCGCCGTTGAAGCGCGTCGACGTGAAGGTGATGTTCTCGCGTCCTTCTCCCCGTCGAATCCGAGGCGACTGACGGTCGTCCTTTGTGTTGACCGTGACCTGGTCGCCCGTGATCAGTGTGATCGTTTGAAGGTCACCGGAGCCGGGCGGCCCGGCGGGCGTCGGCTCGGACCACGCCCACGGCCCGACCACGAGCGCGACGCCGAGTGCGGTCGCGGTGACGACCGCTCCTGCGGTGATGGTGCGTCGGCGTCGGCCGCCGAGCATTCGGTGCTTGAGATTCACACGTTCCTCCTGTGTGGTCGTTTTGAGGGGGACCACATCGAGTTGGGTGTACGGCCGTGCCGTGATCGGCAGGTCGGTCGAGGCGGGGTCAGGACTTCGTCGGCTGTGTCGCCGAGTGACGCGCTGACCCGTGCCTCGCGACCTGAGGCGACGGGACGACCTTGTTCGCGCATGCCTTGCCGGACACGCACAGACCTTGACGCGCCTTCGGGTCCGGAAGGGTGTCACGATCGGCGAAGGACTTTCGCGCGGGCACGGTTCGTCCAGTTCAGGCCTCCGATGGGTGTTCCCGGGGTGCGACCGAGTCGCGGGGAGCATCCGATGTGGTCGAACCGGATCGATGACTCTCGGCGCTTTGTCCGGGTCGTCGTGAGCGGGGTCGATGTTCGTCCATTGTGCCGGTCGGCACGCGATTGGCAGTCCGGCATGTGCCTGGACGGGGCCGGAGCTCGTTCACACGCCGTGGTCGTCGGAGATGAGGGGCACGTCGGAGAGTTCTCCGATGACGACGTCCACGGTGTCCAGACATTCGGCGCCGCCGCACTCGCAATCGAGGGTCGCCCTCTGCGTCTCCGCGTTCCCGACCGCCCACGGGCGAGCGAAGAAGCCGCGAACCTGATCGACGATCGCCTGGTTCGACGCCCGCAGCAGTTCCGCCCGCTGCGTCCTGTCCGTGGCGCCGAACGGCAGGACGTGCGCGAAACGCTCGGCCACGGCCGCGATCAGACCATCTATGGTGGAGTCGTCGTCGTTGACGATGACGGGTGCGTCCGCCTCGGCCACCGTGGCATCCACTGTGTCCGCGAGCGCCAGGTACAGGTTCAACATCGCGCCTTCGACGCCGCGTTGTTCCAGTCGTCGTCGACGCACCGGTGGCGGGGTGACGATCCACACCGCGTTCGCCCAGTCTCCGGTCATGGACGGCACGATGGGCGTTCCCTCCGCGACGACGGGCGGTCCCGGACTCAGCGCCGCGACGTCCGCCGCGATCATCGGACCGCGTTCGTCGTGCAGCGCCATCGCCATCAGCTCCGGCAGTGGACGCTTCCAGCGTTGCGCGGGCGTGAACTCTTCGAAGCGTTGCGCGGCAACGTTCCCCGAGCGAATCGCGCGATCTCGGTGCACCCAGGTCTGCGCGTCGCCGTTGTACCAGCGCAGCCCGAAGCGGCGCGCCAGCCGCCGCGCGACCGTCGTCTTCCCCGCGCCCGGCCCTCCGCCGATCCACACCACCAGCCGCTCGTCCATGTCCGCACCATATCGAGGTCGCCGTCGACGCCGAAGGGGTTCCCGAGCGATGCGGTACGGTGCCCGGATGACGATCACCCCGACGATCCTCGTGGTTCAGAACACCCCCGAGAGCGGCCCCCGACGCCTCGGCGAATGGTTGACGGCGGACGGGATCCGTGTCGACGTGGCCCACCCGTACCGGGGGGATGAACTGCCCGAGCGCCTCGATCACGACGCGATCATCGTTCTCGGCGGCGACTTCATGCCCGACGCGGACGATCGGGCCCCGTGGCTGGAGGCGACGCGTCGCTTGGTGACGGAGGCCCTGTCGGACGCGAAACCGATCCTCGGGATCTGTCTGGGCGGACAGTTGCTCGCGTTCGTCACCGGTGGTTCCGTGCGGGCCGACGCCGGCGCGCCGGAGAACGGAAGTACCGCGATCCGCGTGCGAGCAGAGGCCGCGGAGGACCCGGTGTTCGCAGGCCTGGACGACGTCGTTCCCGCGATCGAGCATCACATCGACGCGATCACCCGCCTGCCCGAGTCCGCCGTCTGGCTCGCCGAGACCGACCGATGCCCTTACCAGGCGTTCCGCGTGGGAGACAACGCGTGGGGCGTCCAGTTCCACCCCGAGGTCGACGCGTCGCGCATCGAGACGTGGGATCCGGCGCGCCTGAGGAAGTACGGGCTCGATCGCGACGAGCTGTACCAGGCGGCGTTGGCGGCAGAGCCGGCCGCGGTTGTCGCTTGGCGGGGTTTCGCCACCCGGTTCGCGTCGGTGGTGCGGTCCTCGGCAGCCCGCTGATTCTCCCTTGTGGCTTCAATGGGGACCGTGCTTCGTTCGCTTTAATCTGTTTGCATGTCTCGAAACGCGGTGATTAGACTCTCAGACTGTTGAGAGAGGAACCACACCCGTGACGAAACTGAACCAGATCATCGCCGTGGAGAAGGGCGTCAAGGCCAAGGCCCAACAGGCCATCGCCGTGGCGGGGCGCGAGCTCGGAAAGCAGCCACTGCTGTCCGGCATCTCGCGGACGTACCAGCCGAAGGACGAGGAAGGCGAACAGCTTCCGCCCGAGTCGACGCGCGTCCAGACCCGCGTCGAGGAGTCGCTGCGCGCGGTCGCGTCCAACATGGCCCGTCTGTTCGACGTCACGGCGACCAAGGACGCCACGAACGCCGTCGCGACCGCCGACATCGTGATCGACGGCAACGTCCTGCTCTCGGAGGTGCCGGTGACGTACCTGCTCTTCCTCGAGAAGCAGCTGTCCGAACTGTACGGTTTCGTCAAGGGCCTGCCGTCGCTTGACGCGGCCGAGTCGTGGACGTTCAACGACTCCGCCGACTGCTTCGCGACCGACCCGGTCCGCACCATTCGGACGAAGAAGGTTCCCCGCAACCACGTCAAGGCAGAGGCGACGGAGAAGCACCCGGCTCAGGTCGAGGTGTACTACGAGGACATCACGGTCGGCTACTGGACCACCGTCAAGTTCTCGGGATCGGCGCCCGCCAAGCGGATCACGTCGGTGTTGGACCGCATCGAGAAACTTCAGCAGGCGGTCAAGTTCGCCCGCGAAGAAGCCAACGGCACCGAGGTCGTCGACCGCAAGGTCGGCGAGAAAGTATTCGACTACCTGTTCACCGACAGGTAGTATCCGAACGTCCCTCCGCGTTTGAGCTCGCGGAGGGCGCGCATGGAGCACAATCTGAGGTTTGGCAGCAGATTGATTCACGGTAGAGCTGGGGGTTCGAGTCCCCTCGCCGGCACTCATGCCGGCGTGGCCCAACTGGCAGAGGCAAGCCGTTCAGACTCAAACTATCGCTCAAGACTCAGCATTCGCTGCTCCACATTGGGTCGTTAGTGTGCGATGATTTTACATCAGGGTTGCTGGTTCGAATCCGGCCCGCTCCTCCACATGGGGCGGTAGC
Source organism: Stackebrandtia soli (assembly GCF_965137155.1). Taxonomy (NCBI): domain Bacteria; kingdom Bacillati; phylum Actinomycetota; class Actinomycetes; order Glycomycetales; family Glycomycetaceae; genus Stackebrandtia; species Stackebrandtia soli. The sequence continues at coordinate 174,468 of NZ_CBCRZX010000001.1, read as the reverse complement.
TCAACGGCAGAGCATGATGCTAATAGCAGGCTAACGCGCACACTCCAAGACCCAGTGTGATCTGAGCGCATCCTGGGGCCCGGCGGCAGGGTAGCCGCCGGGCCTCCTTCGCGTCACCGGCTGGCGCCACGACCAACGCGGACCATCCGCGACGCGGCCGTGACCGGAGCAGCGCCGCCGTCCGTTACCGTGAAGGCGCTCGTGCCCCCGTGATGTGAGGAGCCCATTGTGACGTCGTTCTCGCCCGGCAGCGCCGCGACCGACGAGGTCGTCTACGCGAGGCAAGGCCGCCTTGGTCGAGTCGTGTTGAACCGCCCCAAGGCCATCAACGCGTTGACGCACGCGATGGTCGTGTCGATACGACACCAGCTCGACGAGTGGGCGGACGTCGATGACGTCGAGGTCGTGACGATCCAAGGCGCGGGGGAACGCGGCCTCTGCGCGGGCGGTGACGTCCGCCAGTTGCGTGAAGCGCTTGTCAACGGGGCCGGCGACCCCGCCGCGTTCTGGGCCGACGAGTACCGGCTCAACGCGACGATCGCCGCGTACCCGAAGCCGATCGTGGCGTTCATGGACGGCGTGACCATGGGTGGCGGCGTCGGGATCTCCGCCCACGCCTCGCACCGCCTGGCGACCGAGCGCTCGCGGATCGCGATGCCCGAGACCGCGATCGGCTTCTTCCCGGACGTCGGCGGCCTGTACCTCCTGGCGCGTTCCCCGGGGGAGTGGGGCACGCACCTGGCGCTGACCGGTCTGCCCGCCGACGGCCCGCAGGCGGTCCGATGTGGTCTCGCCGACGCGGTCATCGCCTCCGCGGACATCGATGGGATCGTCGAGCGACTTGCGAACGGCGTCAGTACCGAGACAGCGTGGACTCCGGCCTCGGATGCCTTGGCCCCCAACGACATGGATTTGTCATGGGTGGACGAATGCTATCGAGGTGATGACGCCGCCGTCATCCTGGACGCGTTGCGCTCGCACGTCTCGCCGCTGGCCCGGCAGTCGGGCATGGTCTTGGCCGGACGTTCACCGCTGTCGGTCGCGGTGACCCTGGAGGCGTTGCGCCGGGCCGCGTCAATGAGCCTCACCGAGGTCCTCGAACAGGACCTCCGGCTGGGGCGGGCGTTCGCGGTGAAGTCGGACTTCGTGGAGGGCGTGCGCGCCGTGCTCGTCGACCGCGACAACAAGCCGGTCTGGACGCACGCGTCGCTGTCCGACGTGGACCGATCGACCGTTCTCTCCATGTTCGACTGAATCGACACCGTCGCGGAGGACGCGAGTCGTCCTCCGCGACCTGCGATTCGGGCGTTCCGTGGTCGCTGGACCGAGCCGACCTCGGACTCGAGTGCGTCAGAATGGCGGTCATGCGCACGTTCTTGCTCGTCGGGATCCTTGGTGTGTTGTCGTCGGTCGGCTGCCAGTCGGCGCCCGAGGCCGAACGGGACGCGACTCCGTCGAGTGGTCCGGAGTTGCCGCCTACGGTGGGACGCTTCGACTATCAGCTCGGCCGCGCCCACGGTTCTGTGCCGGGGCTGGACGTCGTCGTGCGGGACGCGACTTCGGATCCCGAGGCCGGTGCCTACAACATCTGCTACGTCAACGGCTTCCAGACGCAACCCGGCGAAGAGGACCTGTGGATCGGGGGCCGCGAGAACCTGTTGCTCCACAACGATCGCGGGGAACCGGTCGTCGATCCGGAATGGCCGGACGAGTACGTCCTCGATCCGTCGACGAGCGCGCGACGCGACGGGATCCTGGAGGTGCTCGGCCCCGTGATCGTCGGATGCGCCGATGACGGTTACGACGCCGTCGAGATCGACAACCTCGACACCTGGACGCGGTTCGACGACCCCGCCTCCGGCGCGATCCATCGGGAGGGCGCGCTGGAGCTGGCCCGGTCCTATGTGCGGCTGGCTCACGGGAACGGTCTGGCGATCGGGCAGAAGAACGCCGCGGAGCTGGCCGAGACCGGGCGGGACGAACTGGGCTTCGACTTCGCCGTCACCGAGGAATGCGCGGCCTACGACGAGTGTTCCGCCTACACGGAGGTGTACGGCGAACACGTTCTACAGATCGAGTACGTCGACAACCTTCCCGAGCCTTTCGACATGGTGTGCGCCTCTGCCGACCGGGCACCGCTGACGATCCTTCGAGACCGTGATCTCGGCCTGCCGGGCACCGACGGTTACACGTACGACCAATGTCCGCCGCCGACGTGACCGGACTCTTCCGTCCTATCTGGTGATACTGGAGTCCGATGCGGGTCGCCCCCTTTGCCGGCCGCGCACTCCTCGGGATCGTCGCCGGTGCCGTGCTCGGATCAGATTCCGGGTCTACGCCCAGAGCTGGCCACACCTTCCGACGTCCTGTCACCGTCCATGGTGCTCAGGCTCGCGCGGAAGCCAGCTCGGCCCTAGCTGGGCCGTTCGCGTGCTTCCCGTTCGATCGATCCGTTCTCGACGGTGGGTCATCCGTCCCAATCGGATCGGGACCAGCCGCTTCGCGGTCAGACGCCCGTCGATACGTCGTGTCGAGTTCGGTGGACGCGCGGGGGCGGCCGTCCTGACCGCCCCCGATGTGATCAATCCCGGGAGCGCCGCCACAGTAGGGCGGCGGCGCTTCCCGACACGAGCAGAATCCCGCCGCACCACAGCATCGCCATCCATCCACTGTCGCCGATCGGCGTGCCGAGGAGCAGTCCCCGCAACAGATCGATGATGGGGGAGAACGGTTGATGCCGGGCGACCGGCTGCAACCAGTCGGGGAGCGTGCCGATCGGGACGAACGCGCTCGACAGATACGGTAGGAACAGCAGGAAGAACCCGAACGACGCGGCGCCCTCGACGGTTCGCGCGATCAGGCCGACGACCGCCGACAACCATGACAGCGCCAGGACGAAGAGGACGACGAGTCCCGTTGCCGCCAGCCAGTCCAGGGCCGTCGCCCGCGGCTCGAATCCGATGACGAGGGCGGAGACCACGACGAGGGTCGTCGACACGAGGTTTCGGACGACGCTCGTGACGACGTGCCCGATCAGCACCGCCGACGGGAGCACGTTCATCGTCCGAAAGCGACGGATGATGCCTTCGCGCATGTCGTGGGTGACGCTCATGGCGGTCAACGACGCCCCGTATCCCGCGCACAGCAGGATCACGCCGGGAGCCACGAAGTTCACATAGTGGTCCCGGCCGAGTTCCATGGCGCCGCCGAAGACCGTCGTCATCAGCAGCATCAGCATGACGGGCAACATGATCCCGATCAGCAGACTGTCCACATTGCGTACGGTGTGACGCATGCTGCGACCGATCATGATCAGGGAGTCCGCGACGGGGCGTGGTCGTTCGATGGAGAGGTTCGTCATCGGTCGCTCGCCTCCTCGGCGTTCGGTGTCGTGTCGGCGGGGTGGCCGGTGAGCGTCAGGAACACGTCGTCGAGGCTCGGGCTCCGCAGACCGACGGACGCGACGACGCCGGTCGCCTCGGCGTCGGCGAGTGCCGTGCGCAGGTGCGCCACGGAGCCGTCGGTGGGGATCGTCGCGTTCGTTCCGTCGGCGTAACGGATGTCGATGAGGTCGGTGCCGACCGCGCGCTTGAGTTCGGTCGGTGTGCCTTCGGCGATGATCCGGCCGTGATCGAGGACGGCGATCCGATCGGCGAGCTGGTCGGCCTCGTCCAGATATTGCGTCGTGAGCAGGACCGTCACGCCGTCGTCGACGAGTTCCCGGACGAACTCCCACACGCCCTGACGACTGCGCGGGTCGAGTCCGGTGGTGGGCTCGTCCAAGAACAGGACGGTGGGTCGGGCGAGCATGCTGATGGCGATGTCGAGCCGCCGTTTCATTCCCCCCGAGTAGGTGGACGCCCGGCGATCGGCCGCGTCGGCGAGGTCGAAACGGTCCAGCAACGTGGCGGCGCGGGCCTTGGAGTCTCGGCGGGACAACCGAAGTAGCCGCGCCATCATCACGAGGTTCTCTCGTCCCGTCAGCAGGTCGTCGACGGTGGCGAACTGCCCGGTCAGGCTGATCGCCCTTCGTACGGCGGCGGCGTTCGCGACGACGTCGTTCCCGTCGACGCGCGCCGTACCGCCGCTCGGTCTGGTCAGTGTGCTCAAGATGTTGACGGCCGTGGTCTTTCCCGCCCCGTTGGGGCCGAGCAGGGAGAACACGCTGCCCCGGGGGATCGCGAAGTCGATGCCGTCGAGGACGTTCGTCGTGCCGTAGCGCTTGCGCAGCCCCGCCACTTCGACGATGGGGGTGGTCTTCATGGCCGAATCCTTCCGAACCCGTAGGTATTTAGTGCGTATGACATAAACAAAGCGTACGTCATACGCAAAAATGTAGGCTGCAAGCGCCCGATCGCAATGCCGTGGAAGGACGCACATGGACGACGTCGCAGGTCTACCCCCCGAAGTCCGTGCCGCCTGGGGGTTGACGTCGGGCTCGCGTCGGGGGGTGCGTCCCGAGCTGAGCCTCGAGCGGATCATCACCGCCGCGATCGTGCTCGCCGACGGCGACGGGCTCTCCGCCGCCTCGATGGCCCGCGTCGCCAAGCAGCTCGGATTCAGCACCATGGCGCTGTACCGCCACGTCGGGTCTAAGGAGGAACTACTCGCGCACATGCAGGACCACGCGCTCGGTTCGCCGCCGCGCGACCTGTCGGACGGCCTCGATTGGCGCGACGGTCTGACCGTCTGGGCACGGCAGGCCCTCGCGCAGTACCTCGCGCACCCCTGGATGTTGGACGTACCTATCAGCGGGCCGCCGCTGATGCCACGGAATCTGGAGTGGACGGACTGGGCGATGGGCATTCTTGCGGGGCAGCGGCTTGCGCCGTTCGAAAAACTGTCCACTTTGATGCTCATTCTCGGGCTGGTGCGCAACGAGGCCGAGATGGTCGTCGACATCTGGGAGGACGGCGAGCCCGAACCGGACGAGGAGATCGTCTACGAGTCCCGCCTCCGCACCGTCGTCGACGCCGACCGGCTCCCCGCGCTGCACGCGCTCCTCGAAGAAGGCCTGTTCACCGGCGCCACCGAAGCCGCCGCCGACAACGTCTCTCTGGACTTCGGCCTCCACCGCATCCTCGACGGCATCCACTCCCTCATGGAGGAACGGACATAGCACGACAATCCGGTTCGGGCTGTCGGCAATGTGACTTATTCGAATATGGACTATGACGAGGCGGTGACTTACTGCGAGTCATGGTCGGAAAAGGGCGGGATCGTCGCCGGCGGATCAACTGCCGTCGACCGCGCAAAAAGGATGGTCATCCCTGCGAGCGTCGAGTGACCGTGCACGGGGACGCCTGTCATCTGCATCCCGGGCTTCCGCGTATCCCGGACGGCGCACGCGCGCCTGTACGGATCGAGAATTACAACGCCAAGCCACCGAAGCCTCGCCGGGCTGCGACGTCACCGCGTACCGCTACGGCGCAACCGAAACCACCAACAGCGCCGCGTAAGGTCCCTCGTCCGCGCGTCGCCGAGGGGCCGATATCCATCGAATCCGTTCGTCGCGGCGCGGAACGCTACGTCGACCCGCCCGTTTGGCGGCGGATGACAGATAGGGATGTCGCCGCCTGTGTCGAACTGGCGCACATCGCGCGCATCCTGTTGCGGACGAATGCCGCGGCGAAGAACGCCATCGCCAACCTGATGGCGGCGCCCCTGCCTCCCGAGGACATCGCCTTCGTGGCTCAGCTGATCACTCGAATACCCCTGGGTCCCAGCGAAATCGTGGTCGCCACGGCGAGAGCCATGCAGTTGGCGGGCATCGCGTCGTGCATCGCCGACGACCTCCCGCTGTCGGTCTGCCCGTGCTATCGCGACATCCTGGACTCGGAGGTCAAACCGATGCTGACGCGCCTACTGCGCGCCGCCGAGGGTGATTGGGCCGACCTGGGTTCGCTCTCGGCGTGAGCGTCGTGGCGCCCTAATGCGCGGGAGTTGGTCTCAGCGCCTGCCTCTCGGCTGCGCCGGTTCCGGACACGCCCCGGGCATGGTTCCCGCTGGGTGCCCATGGGTCCAGGCGCCAGCACAGGTTCTCGCGCTCCCGGTGTCCCAACGTTCCCAGTGCGCCTGAACGACACACTCCGCTTGGTTGGGCAAAAGTCTCGCTTGGTTGGGCAAATTGCGAAATCAGGCGTGTTTAGGATATCTACCCAACCAAGCGGAGCGTTTGCCCAACCAAGCGCATGTCGTATCTGTCGTCGGCGGCGGCCGTGTTTCCTTCTCGCCGATCTCCGTATGAGCCCTCAGCGCCGTGTTGACGGTGGTCGCGGCGCGGGGCCCGCCTCCTTGCGAAGCTCAGCCGAAGTCGGCCGTCACCCACGCGGTCGCCGAGACGATCTGGCCGACCCGCACCCCGTCCGGGAGGTCGTCCGTAGAGCACACGAGATCGTAGTCGCCGCCGTAACTGTGGACCCGCAACACCCAGAATGGAGTGTCGAACAGCGTGTTGAGGCGGCGCTCCGCCGCTACTACCGTGCCGTTGCAAAGGACGCGCGGAGCACTGTCGCCGAACATGCCCGTCGGAATGAACGACTCGCTGGAGAACTTGCCGAGCGTCTCGTCCGCGCTCATCGCCTCCTGGTCGGCGAACACGGTGACGTCCTCGGCGAGCAGGCCGAGTCGCGCCGTCGCGGCGCCGGTCCCGATCGTCGCGGTGAGCTTGTCCCGTTCCGCCGCGATACGGGCGGGAGCGACGATCATCGGGTACGCCATCTCACCACCCTCATGAACCTCGACGCCGACCGTCACGCAGCCCGCGCACTCGTCGTCGACGACACCGGTGACGGCGAGCGCCGCCGTGTTCCCGCCGTCGAACCGAGGGGCGACGCATTCGAGGCTTACGCCGTCCTCCTGTTGCGACAGAACGATGTCGAGCGCCGCCCCGCTGGAGTCCTTCCAGGTCAGAATCAGACTGTCGCCGAGTTCGACCTGTTCCTCTGCCGCGTCCGCGATCCGCCGAATTCCATCCATATAGGATTCCTCATCCGTGAACGGCATCCCGATCGCCCCAAAGTGACTCGCCACACCAACCTCCTCATTCACACAGACCGCCCGAGGTTACTCACCCCATGCACCCCGAACCATCGATCAACCCTGTCGCCGAGCGAACCGGGACGGCTCATCCCACGACGTATGGACCGAACCAGATCGGGGATAAAGCGAGTGACGGGGGAATCGGCGCATGGGAGCATCGGCTGGGAATTGCTGAGGTGAGGAGTGGTCGTGGTGGAGATCGATGTCGGCTTGGTGCGGCGGTTGGTGGGGGAGCAGTTTCCGCAGTGGCGGGAACTTCCGGTGCGGCCGGTCGACAACGACGGGTGGGACAACCGGACGTTTCGCCTGGGGGAGCGGATGTCGGTGCGGTTGCCGAGCGCCGACGGCTACTCCGCCGCGGTCGAGAAGGAACAGCGGTGGCTGCCCGTACTCGCGCCGCGTCTGCCATTGCCGATTCCGACGCCCATCGGGCGCGGTGTTCCGTCCGACAGTTTTTCCCGGCCCTGGTCGATCTACGGTTGGATCGACGGCGACCCGACCCGGCACGACACCGTCGATGACCTCACCGCCTTCGGAACGGACCTAGCCGACTTCCTAACCGCACTGTGGACTGTCGACGCGACCGACGGCCCGGCCCCCGGCGCGCACAACTTCCACCGGGGCGGCTCGCTCGACGTCTACGACGCGCAAACCCGCGCCGCCGTCGATCGCCTCGGTGACACTGTGGATGGCGCGAGCGCGCTCGACGTCTGGGAGAGCGCACTCGCGGCGAAGTGGACCGGCGTTCCCGTCTGGCTCCACGGCGACTTCGGCAACGGAAACCTGTTGACGCGGGACGGCCGCCTCTCCGCCGTCATCGACTTCGGGACGAGCGCCGTCGGTGACCCGGCCTGCGATCTCGTCATCGCGTGGACGTTCCTAGACGCACCGGCGCACGCGGCCTTCGCGGACCGGTTGGGCGGCGCCGACTCCCCGATGTGGGCTCGCGCTCGCGGTTGGGCGATCTGGAAGGCCCTCATCGTGACGGCGGGCATCGCCGGGACGAACTCCCCGGGCCTCGGGCGTTCGCCCGGCGTTATCGAAGCCGTGATCGCCGACCACCGCGACGCCTCGCCGAACCGACGTTGAACATTCCCCCGCTTGGTTGGCCAAATGTCGGAAACACGCCTGATTTCGCAATTTGCCCAACCAAGCGAGACTTTTGCCCAACCAAGCGGAGTTCAGGTGGGGCGGAGCCGGAACTCGTTCGGCAGCGGCGTTCCGTGTCGGGAATTCGTCCGGCCGAGGCTCGGTGGGGTCGGGGTTCAACGAGTCTCGCCCGCTCATTGCGGCGCACAGCCTCGAAGTCCGCGGCTGGCGGAGCGCACAGGTATTTCGATGTCAGCATGTGCCGGGGCGGCGCGCAACGCCCGCGAGCGGGAAGCCGACGCGCCTCCGTTCGCGACGCGACTGGGTCGTTTCCGGGGATGGTCGCACCCGTAGGGCATTCTGGGGCAGATGAACTCGTCCGCATTCCGACTCCGCTGGATCGCCGAAACGTCAGACGACGGCGCGACCCGTTTGTGTCGCGTGCTGATCCGGACCGAGCTCGGGGTCGTGGGCGACCCCGAGGCGTGGTCGGTCGTCGGTCTCGTGCAGAAGGCCGTCGACGATCTCGTGTCGGCGATCGAACGTCAACCCGTGCTGGAAGTGCCCGAGGATCTCGATGCCGCGCGCTTGTTCGTCGCGTTGCGCATGTGGAACGGGCACGGTCGTCGGCCCGCCTTCCTCGCCGAAGACGTTCGGGGAGGCCTGTCAGGCAACGACTTCCGCGCCATTCCCACGGGCGCCGAGATTTTCGACGGCGAGATCGCGTACCTCGTGCGTACCGGCCCCGCACGGGCGCGACTGCTGTGGCGGGACTGGGCGACCGGCGAGATCCGCGAGGTCCTGACCGCAGTCGACGCCTATGTGTCGTCCTGGCAGGACATCCGGGCGGCGCTGGAGGCCGACGGCACCGGTACGATCCCGGCGACGTCGGGCGTATAGGCCGCCCACGTATCACCTGGGACGGAACGGTTTCCTGCATCATCCACATGGGAACCTGGATCGTCGCCATCGTTCGGCTCTCACGGTTGGCCATCCGAACCAGTGGTCTCGGGGCATGGACGATCGACGTCCTTCCCTCGGCGAGGGTGATTTCGGGCAGTGGGGGCCGCAGGTTGACGGCCGTGACCGAGCCGGTGGGAGGCGAGCGGGTCACGGGGTGAGCAAGTTGGGCCGGGACGATGATCGCCGCACCTTCACCGATCGTCGCTACACCGGTGAGATCGAATGACGCCCGCTCTCCTTGACGCCCGACTTGAACAACTCGGACGACCCCGACCGTCTCCGCCTGGGCGAGAACGGATCTGGCCCGATCCCCGTTCGAACCACGGCTCGCCACGCGCCCCCGCGACCGCGTCATAGCCCCTGCGCGTCCTACCCCAGATTCACGGAATGATCCGGTCGCGCGTCACGGTGAACGTGTCGCGCCCGTCCGGGCTCGTGACGCCGTCGGGGGAGGTGGAGATCGTCACGCCGCCGTCGTTCCCGACCTGTTCGTCCGCTCCACGGAGCACGCACGCGACCGTGACGGCGGCCGGGTAGTTCGAGTCCGGTTCCAGATCTTCGGCCGCACCGAAGATCGCGGCTTTGTCGACCAGGCTCCACGTGCGGCCGTCGGCGTCGATGAACTGGACTTCGATGAGACCGGGAAACGGTTCGTCGGCGATCCAACGAACCGCTTCACAGCGCAGTTCGGGCATTCGGCCTCCTCGATGCAGGAGCTCCAGTCTGTCCGAGGCACCGCCGAACAGGTGGGAAGGGGAGCGTTACCGTGAGCAGACGAGTCCGACGCTCTTGACGATCGGTGCGACCGACTCCGACGAGGGGAGTCGCGTCGGTGGTTCGCCGCCACTCGCCATCGACGACACCCTATTGTCCACTCACGACTATTTGTTGACCTTGGGCGTTGACACGGCCGACTGGCTTCGTGGACGGGAGTTGTCGGTGTTCCTCAGGCGAGGCTTCTCCATCGCCGACGACGACCTGGTCTACCCCGACATCGGTGCCCGCGTCGTCATCCACCCTCCGTCTCCGCGCGCCACGAACGGCCGTGGCGTCCTCGCGTCGATCGGAAGCGCCGCGCTCGTGCCGTACGTCGGCGAGGAGGCCCTGTCGTTCGTTCGCATCGGCGATGAGCCGCTACTGATTCAGAACGAGCCTTCGTACGCCAAGCCCGCGCTGGACGACGGCCTGCGGTTTCTGTTCCAGCTCAACGACGAGGGCTTCCCCGTCGACGGCCCGGTCGGCGAGTTCCTCGACGGCGACTACCTGTTCGGGTACGGCTCGCTCTACTTCTACGGGCGTGTGGACGACGCGGGCGCGCGGGACGTCGTGCCCGGCTTTCTCGACTTCTGAACCCGCCGAGGCGTTCACGAGGCGAACGGGTGCGGGGCGAATTCGCCCCGCACCCGGCGTCGTCAGTGCAGGTGGTGACGTCGTTCGAGCGCGGCGCCCTCGACGTCGACGTTCGGCAGGACACGGTCGAGCCAACGCGGCAGCCACCATGCCGACCGCCCGAGGAGGTGCATGAGCGCCGGCATGAGCAGGAGCCGTACGACGAAGGCGTCGACGAGGATGCCGAAGGCGAGGCCGAAGCCGAGCGGCCGGATGATGACCGATTCGGAGAACACGAAGCCGCCGAACACCGCGACCATGATCAAACCGGCTGCGATGACGACGGACCGTCCGGCCCGGAACCCTTGCACCACCGCTATTCGCGCCGAGGAGCCGTGCACGAACGCCTCACGCATTCCCGAGGCCAGGAACAGCTGGTAGTCCATCGCGAGTCCGAACAGGATTCCCACGAGGATGACGGGTAGGAAACTGAGGATCGGTCCGGTGCTGTCGATGCCGAGGGCGTCCGCGAGCCATCCCCATTGGAATACGGCGACGACGGTGCCGTACGTCGCGAACAGCGACAGGATGAATCCGCCGGTCGCGATGAGCGGCACGAGCAGCGACCGGAAGACGATGACCATGATCAGCAGCGACAACCCGACCACCACCGCCAGGTACGTCGGCAGAATGTCCTGAAGGGAATCGGAGATGTCGATGTTGATCGCGGCCTGTCCGGCGATGCCGAGGGTGATCTCGCCGTCGATGGGGGGCATCGACCGGAGTTCGTGGACGAGCCGTGCCGTCGACTCGCTGTTGGGGCCGTCGACGGGGACGACCTGGAACGCGGCGAGGCTGCTGTCGTCCGACACGGCGATCGGTGCGACGGCGGCGACGTCGTCGGTGTCCGCGATCGTTCGAGCGATCAGGGTTTGGGTGGCGAGCAGATCCTCGTCGGCGATGCCGTCCGGAAGGTCCGCCGTCACCAGCAGCGCCCCGTTCGCTCCCGCGCCGAATGCCTCCTCGGTGATGGTGAACGCGCGGTAGGAGGCCGAATCGGTCGGCTCGGACGAACCGTCGGGCAGGCCGAGTCGCATCGACAGTGCCGGAATGGCGATCGTGAGGAGCGCCGCCGCGATCGCCAGGACGCTGAACACCGCGCGGAGCGTCGACATCGGCCGAGCCTCCTTCGGCGTGGGCGTCTCCTCGGCGATGCGCGCACGGGTCCGGCGGGACAGGACGCGTTCGCCGATCAGGCCGAGCAGCGCCGGGGTGAGGCTGACCGACACGAGCACGGCGATCGCGACGCACGCCGCCCCGACCGTCCCCATGAGACCGAGGAAGGGGATGCCGGTGATGTTGAGCGCCAGCAGGGCCACGACGACGGTGGAGCCGGCGAAGACGACGGCGTTCCCGGCCGTGCCGTTGGCGATGCCGATCGACTCGTTGACGTCGGCTTTCTGCTGCAACTGTTTGCGGTGCCGGTTCATGATGAACAACGAGTAGTCGATGCCCACCGCCAGGCCCAGCATGATGCCGAGGACCGGTGTCACCGACGCCATCTGGACGACGTCGGAGAACGCGAGCGCGGCGAGCACACCGATGCCGACGCCGACCATCGCGGTGACGATCGGGAGTGCCGTCGCGATGAGTGTGCCGAACATGATCAGGAGTACGACGGCGGCGATGCCGACGCCGACGACCTCGCCCACGCCGAGGATCTCGGGGACACCCTGAGCGATGTCCGTGGAGAAGGAGACGTCGACACCGTCGATCGGTTCGGATTCGAAGTGCTCGATGACGGATTCCTTGGTCGAATCCTGCAGGTCGAGGCGGGGTTCGGTGAAGGCGACGTTGACGAGGGCCGCCGAGCCGTCCTCGGAGACGACGCGGATCTCGTCGGCCAGCGTGAGCAGTTCCGTGCCGAGGTCCAGTTGTTCGCTCTGCTCGTCGAGTTCGGTGCGGGACGCGTCGAGCGTCTCCTGTTCCTCGGTGAGCGTCGCCAGGCTGTCGTCGAGCTGGGTCTGCTGTTCGTCGAGGGCGGCGAGCTGCTCCGGGGGCGCTCCGGCCGCCTCCGCCTGGTCCCGGGCGGCGTCGAGCTGGCCTTGTGCCTCGTCAAGCTGTTCGAATCCCTCGTCGAGTTGGACCTGACCTCCGTCGATCTGCTCCCGGGCGTCCTCGATCTGCTGCCGTCCGTCCTCCAGCTCCTGCTGACGGTCGGCCCGTTCCTGTTCGGTCTCGAACGGGTCTATGACGTTCGCGACGTCCGGCAGGTCGTCACCGTCGGCGACGAGCGCGCTGATCCGAGCGCGCTGGTCCTCCGTCAACGCGGAGCCGTCTTTCGTGGAGAAGACGACCGTCCCCGACGCTCCGCTGAAGTCCGGGAGCTTCTTCTCCAGATCGGCGATGACGGCGGAGGAGGCGGTGTTGGGGATGTCGAAGCTCGTCGTAAGCCCTCCGAAGCCGGCGACGAAGCCCGCCCCCGCAATCCCCAGCACGGCGATCCACACCGCGATCACCGTCCACGCTCTTCGTGCCGCGAACTTGCCCAAGCGGTAAAGCAGTTCCGCCATCGTCGTTCCCCTTCCGTGAAAAAGCCTGATCAATAATACGCAACGTTGTGTCTCGTTAATCATCCGTATGATGTCACCCATGTCTGAGCGTCGCCGCGGGGCGGTACGCAGCGAGACCGCGCGTCTGGCCATCTTGAATGCGACCGCGCGCCTTTTCGCCGTGTCCGGTTACGAGAATCTCGCGATGGAGAGCATCGCCGCCGAAGCCGGAGTCGCCAAGCAGACGATCTACCGCTGGTGGCCCTCCAAGGGCGCCCTCGTCGCGGAATGCCTGCTCGAAGGCCTGCTACTGCCCGAGCGCTTCGCCATGCCCGACACCGGAGCCATCCGCGCCGACCTTATCGCCTGGACCACGGAACTTTTCGGGATACTGCGCGAACCCGGCGGCGAGGGGATTCTGCGGTCGCTCATCGCCGCCGCCACCGAGAACGCCGACGTCGGACGCCGACTGCGCGACGCGCTCGGCTCACCGGGCTCCATCGCCGGACGACTCTCCTCCGCCGTCGACGCGGGGCAGCTCCGCTCCGACGCGCCCCTCCAGGAGATCAGCGAGGCACTCGTCGGGGTCGTGCTCCTGCGCGCGCTCAGCCGATCCATCGTGACCACGGGAGACGTCGAGGTCCTCGTCGACGCCCTCCTCGCGGGGGCCAAACGCTGACGAACGCACGTGGGCGTTCCGTACCCGCGATGGTCTTATGAGGCGTCGGCGTGCAGACGGTGCGCGCCGCAGACGACGCAGCGGAACAGGTAGCCGGTCAAATCCCCGTCCCGGCTGAGGTAATCCCGAAGGACCTCGCCGGGGAAACCGATCCCGCCGTCGACGTCGGCCGCGAAGTCGGGCTCCACCAGGTACTCGGTGATGTCGGTCGAATCGACGTATCCGAGGAACGCGCACGGGAATCCACAGTGCGAGCGCCACCGCTCCTGTTGCCAGGAGGGGTAACCGGGGGTTCTGTTTGCGACCTCCGAAGCGCACTCCCGATCGACCGTCACCGCTTCGTCCGGATCGACCGGGACGCCGTCGATGCCGAGCCAGTCGTTGAAGGAGCCCTTGAATCGTCGGGCGGCGGTCCCGTCGGCGACGCACCACGGGCATAGGTAGTCCGGCTTGTCGACGGCGTAGAACGAGGCCGTGTAACGCAGTTCGCGGTCCGAGTCGCACGCGTCGCAGCGCCCCGAGCGCTCCTCGAAGAGCCCGAGTTCATAGGCGTTCGGGCTGAACCGGAATACCGGAGGAGTGGTCACGGCTGTCGATCGTACGCCGGGTCGACGCGATCGCTCGCGCTCCGTCGACGGTGCGGGGCGCGCGATGCACCGGTGTCGTCGCGGGGTGCCCACTCCGAGTCGGGCGGCGCGGCGCCGGACGGAATCCGTACACAGTGGCTGATCAAGGTCGACCTCGTGCTCGTGCTCGTTCATCGAGAGGTCCGATATGGAAGCGTGGAGTGCTCCCGTTGGGTCACAACGTGACCCTCGTCCTAAAGTCCTCAAGGTCCTCGACGGCGCATTCGACGCGCGTCGAAATCCATCTGCTGCGCCAGGCAACCTTTCCAGCGTCTAATCTCGTCATCTGATTGCGTATGTCGTAGGGCATGCGCGTAGAGGTCGTCCGTTGATCCCAGCAATGTGCGAGGCACGCGTCGAGCGTCAGCGCCGAACCGTCCCGACGGTCCGGTCCTGGACACGGTGACGCGAGTCGTCGCCGAGTCGCTGGACACCGGCCCGGCCCCTGCACCCAATCGATGCGGTCGCCCCTCAAGCCGACCGCACCAGGAGGCACGTGTGAGTCAAAAGAGAAGACTGTTCGGTGGACGACCCCGACGCCGCGCCATCGTCGTGGGGGCGGCGGTCACGGCCACCGCGCTCGGCGTCACGCTCGCGGCCGGGCCGTGGGCATGGTCCGACCCGGCGGGCGCGACCCCGGAATGGGCGTCCGACCCGCAGAACGTCCAGACCATCACCCTGATCACCGGGGACCGGGTCACCATCGATACCGGCAACGCGAAGATCGCGCCGCGCATCACGCCCGGAGAGGGCCGTGAAGGCGTCAACTTCGCCGTAGAGTCGTTCAACGGCAAGACCTTCGTCCTGCCGAGCGACGCCAGAACCCTCGTCGACACCGGCAAACTCGACAAGCGACTGTTCGATGTCACCACCCTCATCAAGGACGGATACGGCGACACGAAGAGGGACTCGATCCCGCTGCTGACGGAGACCGGTGACGGCTCCGCACAGGTCGCCGACAACGCGGGAGCGAAGATCACCGCGTCCATGCCGACGCTCGGCTTCGTCGCGACGGAGCAACCGAAGAGCGCCACCGGTGAACTGTGGGCCGCCATGACGACGGCCGGTGACGTCACGACGCTCACCGGTGGCGTGGACCGTGTCTGGCTCGACGGGAAGCGCGAACTGCTGCTCGACCACAGCGTCGGCCAGATCGGCGCCCCGGACGCGTGGGACGCCGGCTACACCGGTCAGGGCGTCAACATCGCCGTCCTCGACACCGGCATCGACGCCGACCACCGTGACCTGACCGACTCGATCGTCGGCCTCGAGGACTTCACCGGCGGCGACGACACGACCGACAACGTCGGTCACGGAACCCATGTCGCCTCGACCATCGCGGGATCGGGAGCCGATTCCGGCGGCCTCTACAGGGGAGTCGCCCCGGACGCGAACCTGCTCATCGGCAAGGTCTGCGTCATGGACGGCTGCGAGGAGTCGGACATCCTCGCCGGAATGGAATGGGCCGCCGAACAGGGCGCGAACATCGTCAACCTCAGCCTCGGCGGCTGGGACACCCCCGAGATGGACCCGCTGGAGCAGGCCGTCGAAGACCTCACCGCCGAGTTCGACACGCTGTTCGTCATCGCCGCCGGAAACGACGGCTCTGATGAGACGGTCGGATCGCCCAGCAGCGCGCCATCGGCGCTATCCGTTGGCGCCGTTGACGATGAAGACCAACTCGCCGAGTTCTCCAGCCGCGGACCGCGCGTCGGTGACTACGGCCTGAAACCGGAGATCACCGCGCCGGGTGTCGACATCGTCGCCGCACAGGCGGCGGGTACCGAGATGGGCCCCCCGGTCGGCGACGGCTACGTCTCCGCCTCCGGGACCTCGATGGCGACTCCGCACGTCGCGGGCACCGCCGCGCTTCTCGCGCAACAGCACCGCGACTGGTCCGCGGCGCGTCTGAAGGCCGCCATTATGGCGTCCGCGAAGCCGAACGGTGACCTCACTGCCTTCGAACAGGGCGCGGGCCGCGTCGACGTCACCCGGGCCATCGCCCAGGACGCCTACGCCGAACCGTCCGCAGTGTCGCTGGGCATCGCCGCCTGGCCGCAGCAGGACGACGAGCCCGTCACCGAGACCGTGACTCTTCACAACCCCGGTGACACCGCACTGAATCTCGACCTCGCGCTGGCGTCGAACGGCCCCGGCGGAGCCGCTCCCGAGGGCATGTTCACGACGAACGTCCAGAGCATCGAGATTCCCGCAGGCGGAACCGCCACGGTCGACATCACGACCGACCTGGCCCTCACCGCCGACCCGGGCTACTACACCGCGCACGTCACCGCGACCGATGGAACCACGTCGGTCGTCGTTCCCGTCGGCGTCTACGCCGAGCCCGAGAGCCACACCGTCTCATTCGACGCGCTCGGCGCCGATGGTGCCGCCGCGGCCGCGAACGTCTCGATGATCTCCCTGGACAACGACACCTGGTACGACGTCCGAGTGTCCGAAAAGGGTGATGAGGTGCGCCTTCCCGCAGGGGAGTACCACGTGAACGTCTGGATGGAGGACGCGGACAGCGGCGAACTCACGTTGCTCTACTACCCGGTGCTCGTCGTCGCCGAGGGCACGGCGGTCACCTTCGACGCGCGCGACGCGGGACCGGTCGACATCACCGTCCCGAACAATAAGGCCACACCCGGTTTGGCCGCGCTCGTGGCCGACCGCGTCATCGGTGAGGACTGGTCACTGTCCACGATGGCGCTCGTCGATGACCTGTCGCAGTTGAACATCACGCAGGTCGGTGAGGACACCCGGGGCGAGACCACGACCGTCTTCCACGGCCGTTGGTCAACTCAGCAGCAGGCCGGCGCCAACGGCACGGGAAAGATCCCCCAGGGTTACACCATCACCTTCGCGGAGGACGGTTTCCCGACCGGATACACCCGGGACGTGGCCAAGTCGGATCTGGCGAAGATCATCGTCGACTATCGCTACCCGGCAGACGACACCTCCGTGTCCTTCCGGTCCTGGGACGCGACACTCGAGAACGGCATGGGCATCGGCACCGGCCAGGCCGTCGGCTCCGAGACGACGCAGCACGAGTACATCAACGTGACGCCCGAGGTCCAGTGGTCCGGCTCGTTCGAGCAGGTCGACGCCGAGACCTACGCCTTCCTGCGCGGTCAGGACGGCGCTGTGCGCGACTACGAGGCGGGCGAGACCTACGACGAGACCTGGGGAACGGCCGTCATCGGTCCATGCGCCGCGTTCAGTGATCGCTCCGCGAGCGAGATGACGGTGGTGTCCTTCATGCACTGTGAGGGCACACCGGGGAACATTGGTGACATCGCGACCGACTCCGCCAGCACGAAGCTCTACTTCGGTGACGAACTCGTCGGTGAGTCGGAGGATTCGGGCGTCGGCTACTTCGACTCCGAGGAGTCGGGCACCTTCCGAATGGAAGCCGAATCGGAGCAGTCCAGGACGGACCTGTCCACTCGGATCAGTTCTACATGGACCTTCGAATCGCAGTTCAACGAGGAGGGCTCGTTCGTTCTCCTGCCGACGGTTCGCTTCATGCCGGACGGGCTGGACGACGCCAACACGGCGCCGGCCGGTGAATCCACGGTCGTCGACTACCTCACGGAAGCTGGCACCGAGGCGATCGGCGCCGATGATCTCGTGATCGAGGTGTCCCTCGACGACGGCGAGACCTGGACCGAGGTCACCCTCGACGACGGCTCCTTCAGCGTCGACAACCCCGATAAGGGTTACGTCTCTTTGCGCGCCAAGGGAACCGACGACAACGGCAGCACCTTCGAGCACACCATCATCCACGCCTACCGCGTCGGATAGTCCCCATCGGAACGGCCGCCGCCTCTGTCTTCATGGAGGTGGCGGCCTTTTTATGCGGCATCGGAAGCGACTCATGGCGTGTCGTCCGAGCGCGTGATATCGGCGTGGGTTCGCCGTGGCCAGTCAAGCGATTCGGATGTCAGGCCATTAACGGTAAGCAGTATTGGATGTTGAATTCGGTCGTGAATCATTCTCATAATCGCGACGCGCGTGTTCCCGGCTTCAGTCGGGGATCATTCGATGTTCTGTGTGGTCGATCGATGGAACGTGCGGTGCACGGACCGCGAATACGGTCCGTGCGCCGGGTTCGCGATCAGGCGTAGTAATTCACGCTTTGCGGCCAGGTTCCCGTGTAAGGGGTCCAGCCTTGGAGGGTGGCGGGAATGCCGACGCGGGTGTAGCAGTTGATCACCTGGAAGTGAAGGTGCGGCGCGGTCGATGCTCCGGTGCTGCCGGACCAGCCGACGACTCGGCCTTGGGGGACCCAGTCGCCGGTGTTGTAGATCGCCCTGTTCAAGTGCGCGTAATGGGTGCAGGTGCCGTTCGAGTGTCGAATGATGACCTCGATGCCGTTCTGCCAGTACGGTGACCAGTCCGATACGAGGATCTCTCCACCTTGGGCGGCCGAGACCTCGTAGTTGGCGGGGAGGCCGAAGTCCCAGGCGTACTCGTTGTACGGCCCGACGTGCGAGTACGTTCCTTCGGGGCCTTGCGTGACCATGTAGGACTCGCCGGCCGGGTAGGGGAGTTCATAGTAGTAGTCGGCCGCTGATGCCTGAGTGGACCCGGCGACCAGGATGCCGGACGCCGCCGCCAGCGTGACCGCTACGGCGCGGGTCGTGCGCCACAGTCTTGTCGCTCGCTTCAGCTTCTTCTCGTTTCTTTGCCGGAGCCCCTGTAGGAACAGAGGTCCAGACGATTAAGCCCGACAACCGTTCTCAAGTCAATGGGGTGGGGAGCGCCCTCCCCGATTTGTCTTCGGCCCTGAATGGCTCTTCGTACTCGATCTTCCGCGGTGACGTCGCGAAAGTTCCACATTCGCACACGGATTGGCTCTGATATCGTGACGGCCGAACCGCGTCGGAATCCCGGGATGCGAGTTCCGCCTGAACATTCCGATCCGATCGACACAAGTCACGTCCTATCCGGATCGTCGTCGCCGGCTCGTGTCCCTGACGATCGCAAAACGCACAAACCGTCCACAATAAAGAGATGCCCTCGATTGGGCTTCGGCGTCACACTGACAGTCGGTGTTGAAGTGCCGCTCGTGGCACGCGGGTCAGGTGTCGTGACCTGCGGCGTGGTTCCAACGCTTCTCGGTCAGTCGTGGGACGGCGGTATGCTCGCGCCCGTACCGCTCGAGCCCGGGCGCCAACCGGCGCCGGCCGAACCGCCCTCGGCGGATGCCGGACCACGGCAGCGGCCAGCGCGTCGGCCACAACAGACGACGGCAACCCCCATCACTTCGCCCAGCCGAGCGCGCCCCCAGCATGGCGAGCCCGGTGACGACCGCCGATCCGACCAGGATCCGCGAGGCCACCCGATCGACTCCGAGTCCATGCCGGCAGCCGTCGGAACCGGCCCACGTCCACCCACGTCTTATTCCACTCTCGATGGACGGCCACCGCGGGGAAGGTCTCCCGCATGTCCCGATACGTATTGGCTCGCAAGTGATCCCCGAACCGCGACGGTTCACCGCAGAACCAGCACTTCTCGGCCTTTCCACGCGCGCCCGGCTCGGGAGCTCTGGACACAATCGGACGAAACGGCGACGTGACCGACCCAGGTGTACCAGTTCTCGCGCTCCGACCCCGCCGCACGTGAGTCGCCGAAAGGCCCGAAGTCTCAGTTTCCGGGGCCGGTCCTGTGTGGGATGTACTCTCCCGGTATGGATGAACCCGAGCGCATCAAAGCGATCTCCGCTGCGGCTGGCGGTTATCTGATCGCGACCGTGACATCACTGCTGGAAGACGGCGTTCCCGTTCGGGGCCTGGACATCATGGACGATGACTGGGGCCTCGGAGACCAGGGGCTTCCGGAAGTCCTGGCACATCTCGCGATCCCCGAGAACTACGTGCGGTCGCTGGGCGGGCCGCGCTGCGTGGACGTCGCCCTGTACTGGTCGTCCCTCTTCGGCTGGCAGCTTTACGTGGAGACTGCCGACCGTGAGATCGAGGACCGCGACAGTTACATGGGCGCTGGACTGGTGCCGGCGCCGCAACGGGTCAGTTCGTTCGTGACCGCCGCGCTGGCGTTCCCGGAGGATGTCGGGAGCGAGGAGGAACCTGCCTACGACTCCCGTGGCACCGGGCTGGATCGACTCCTGACCTCGCTCAGCGGCTACCACCCCGAGCGTGTGGACGCCGTGTCGCCCGAGGATCGGGCGCGATCGTTGTACGAGACCCACCTGCACTCGCACGTTCTGGCCGACCTCAACGGGGCGGACGACACCCGGTTGATAGCCGTCAGGGCGTCCGAGATCGACGCTTTGGCCCGCTGGTCCTCCTGGTACAGCACGGATCAGTGCGTCGACGCAGCGGATCTTCTGCAACGGCTCACGATCGACCTGGCGCGGCGATATCGCGCGTCCCGATTCAGCGACGGTCCAGCGCCGACCATTCCCGAGCAACACAGCTCGGCGGCGATTCACGCGCAGAGCGACGGGTAGGGCTCAAGGTCGGAGTCGGGTCGAGCGCGGCCCGGGCCCCGCCGAACGGGGGGACGCCGAGGCGTCCGGGTGTCCTGTCCGTCATCGCTACTCCGGGTTCTCGAAGCCGTATCGCTCGCCAGACGCCCAGTCGGACGGCTTGTTGCCGTAGGCCGGTATGCCACCGGAGCGCTTCAACATCGCGGCCATGTGCATCAGGTTCCAGGCGGCGAAGGTCGTGTTGCGGTTGGTGAAGTCGTTGTCCGGGCCACCGGATCCCTCGTCCAGATACGACGGCCCCGGGCCCGCCTCGCCGATCCAGCCCGCGTCGGACTGCGGTGGAATCGTGTATCCGATGTGCTGGAGGCTGTAAAGGACGTCCATGGCACAGTGCTTGATGCCGTCCTCGTTGCCCGTGATCAGACAGCCCCCGACCTTTCCGTAGTAGACGTACTGCCCGGCGTCGTTGAGTTCACCCGAGCACGAGTAGAGCCGTTCGATGACGCGTTTCATGACCGAGGAGTTGTCACCCAGCCAGATCGGTCCCGCCAACACGAGGATGTCGGCTTCCAGGATTCGGCGATACAGGCCCGGCCACGCGTCGGTGGCCGCCCCGTGCTCGGTCATGTCCGGCTGCACGCCGGGGGCGATGTCCTCGTCGACGGCGCGAATGAGTTCGGTGGTCACGCCTCGCTTTTCCATGACCGCGCGACTTCGGTCGATGAGCCCCTCGGTGTTGCTCTTCTCCGGCGACGGCTTGAGCGTGCAGTTGACGTACATGGCCCGTAGGTCGTCGAATCGGTAGTCATCGCCCATACGGGACATCCTGCCTGACCGTGCCCGACGGCACCGGCCAACGCGATTAAGCGCAGTGATGTCGTGTTCGTGGTCGGATGGCGAGATGGACCGCGATCGGGGCGCTCGGTCGGTTGTCGCGATCGGAGTGCGCGGGTTCTCGCGCCAGTGTCGTGAACAAGGACAGCGCGACGTCGTCGACGATGGTGTGTAGGGCACCGTCGTCGGCCTGGCGAGTGAAGGGTTCAGGCGCTGCCGTCGCACATGGGTGCGAACAGGCCTGGTCTGGAATGTCGGTCGGGCCGAGCTCGCCGTGTTCGCGCGTCGCGGCGCCGTTCCGCGAACAGTCGACCTCCTTCCGATCGGGTCGCAGTCGTGTCAGATCTCAGGCGTTCGGCGTCCAAGGCGGTGTTCGTCCGGGCGCGGAGAACGACGTCGCTCACGTCATCACGGAGTGGCCGGAGCGCCGTCGTGTCACGAAGACGCCGATGGCCCCGGTCGCCACGAGGGCGGCGCCGACCGCGATCCATGACTCGAGACCATTACCGGTGACCGCCAGGTGCGGAGGTACGACGACGTCGTGTCGGACTTCGGCCGACTTTGTGCTCACCTGCTGGGCGAGCAAGGGCAGTAGATACGTCACGGTGGCGCGGTTGGAGATGACGGTGCCGATGTCGTCGACTTCCACCGTGAATCCGACCGACACCGTGTCTCCGACAGCGACGGTGCCCTCATCGGTCGGGCCCGCGCCGTCTCCGACACGGAATGTCAGCGCCCGCGTCGACGGGTCGTACTCCGCGCGATCCCCGTCGGTGGAATCCGTCTGCGTCGATCCGTCGATTGTGGCGCTGCCGGGTAGGTAGGTCGCTCCCTCGGGGATCGTGTCCGTGATGGCGGTGTCGTTCGATGAGTTCCCACCGACGTTGGCGACGGTGATCGTGTAATCGATGTGATCACCGGGTTGGACACTGCTTCCCGGCCGTGGGTCGGCGTCCTTGGAAATCGACAGGCAGGCGGGGTCGCCGAACTCGATCCCGTCGAGGAAGTTGCCGATTGTCGGGTCCCCGGCCCCGGTGTCGACGGCGTTGAAACCGAAACGCGTCACGGTCTGTCCAGCCGGGGCCTCATAGCTTCCGAGGTGCTGCGTCCATGAGTGTTCCCCATCGGCGAACTCGCCCAGTTCGACGTAGGGACCCCCGGGAGGACCCGCGACGACGTTCATGGTGTCGATGTCGTCCCCGGCGGTCTGATCCCTCGCACGATGCTCGAGTCCCCAATAGACCGTTGTGTTCGGTGTGGTCGAGATGTCCTGATAGAGGGCCGAAGCGACGTTGGCGTTCAGTTCCACGAACTGGCGTCCCGAAGCGGCCTCCACTTCGGTGCCTCGGTTGGCCCACTCGTTCCCGGGGCCCCACACCTCGATCAGGTTGTCGGCCGCGGTCGTACGCCAAGGGGGAATGTCGTCCGCGCTGACCTTCTTGATGGACCCTCCGAGGAACGGCTCCTCGAAGCCGCCGTTCTCGAGCTTGGCCCGCGCGGGAGCGCAGTCTTCGGGCTCCGCGAAGGCCGGGCCCGGCGAGATCGCGCCACTGATCAACGCGATGGCGACGAGTCCTCGATACTTCATCTGGCAATACCCCTCTGTCGTTGGATTCCGGCGAGGGGCCAGGCGTGGATCCGAAATGGATATCGCGGAGACCGGAGTGTTGGTGATGGTAGTCGGACGTGGTGCGCGCGAGGGATCAGGGGCCGTCGCGACTGGGACGGGAGCCTTGACGCTCGCGTCACCGCGTCAGGGGCTCGATCACACGACCCGCACGGTGTGGTCGGACCGGGTCAGTCGCTCCACCCCGGACTCGGTCACGACGACGACGTCCTCCAGTCGCACGCCGAAGCGCCCCGGCAGGTAGACGGCCGGTTCGAGCGAGAAGCACATGCCGGACGCGACCCGTCCCAGTTCCCCGGGGTCGATGTACGGCGGCTCGAACGTCGTCATGCCGACCCCATGCCCCGTCATGTGCGGATAGAAGTCCCCGTAGCCCGCCTCGTCGATGACGGAACGCGCCGCGGCGTCGATGTCCTTACAGGACGCGCCGGGTCGGATGACGCTCATCGCCGCTTCGAGCGCCTCACGGACGACTTCGTGGACGGAGCGGAGCGTCGCGTCGGGCGTTCGATCGGCGACGACGGTGCGGGCCAGGTCGGACCCGTAACCGTTTCGGATGCCGCCGAAATCGATGAGGACCGGATCGCCCTCGGCGATACGGCGTTCTGAGGATCGTGGATACGCGCCGTGCAAGGTCTCGTGGTGGGGTCGTGCCGTGCCCGTTCCCGAGTCCACCATGACGAAGTCGATGTGGTCGTAACCATGCGAGTGCATGGCGGCGATCATTCGTTCGGCCAACTCGCGGTCGCTGAGGTCACGGATTCCGGTGGAGGTGAAGGTGTCGAAGCAGGCGTCAGCGGCCGCCGCGGCGTCCTTCAACAGCGAGATCTCCTCGGCGTCCTTGACTATGCGAAATGCCAGAGACGTCGCCGTCAGCGGTACGAACTCGACGTCCGGGCGAAGAGCTTGGAGGCGGGAGAGGTGCCCGGCCGGCATGTCTTCGGAGAAGCCGACTCGTTTCCCGTACGGCAGGACCTCGGCGATGTGCGAATGAAGATCGCGGTTCGCCGTCGTTCCCCGAACATCGACACCGTCCGCCACGAGGGATTCGACGGTCGTCACCAGCGACACCGGAACGAACAGAGTGGGTTCCTGATCGGACGGCACTACCAGCAGCACATGCCGCGCCACCGCCGGTGGCGGCTGATACCTCGTCAGGTACTCGAGATCCGGCCCCGGGCCGATCAAGGCTCCGGTGACCCGGTCACTGGCGATCTGTCGATGCGCGCGCTCCCACCGAGTCCGGGCGCGCGACTGCGAGAACTCGGCTGGGGATTCATCGTTCGTCGGCCGATCACGCACTGCCCGCACCACACAATCGTCGAGTATCGCTGCTCTGCACAATGTGGCTATCTGACCATGACTTCCCTCGAACTCTGGCCGAATGGGAGCATGTGGCGACGAAATGTCAGGCTGGAGGCAATCGACGCGTCAGGACGAGATCACGGGGTTGTGGGTCCGTCCACCTCGACCGGTCAAGGCTTCGAGCGGGGCCCGGATGTCGCGACCGCGCGGCCGTTCGCGAACCCGAGAACCGACGAACTCCCACCCCGGTACCCCTTTCGCACCCCCGATCACGTCACGTGGCACGCACGCGCAAAGGACGGTCAAAGCGGTCGAGCGCGGTGAATGGGCCTCGGTGAACGTGTTCGGACCCGGGCCCCGTTCGGGCGAGCGACACCGCGCTCGGACGTGCGGTGATCCAGCATCACCACGAGGTCCGCAACGGCGCCCCGTGGCCGTCCGGTCAGGAGCGCAGGCGGCGGCTAACGAACAGTCCGATCGCGCCGAGAGCGGTCAGGACCACGCCCAGGAGGGCGAACGGTGTGACGTCCCTGCCGGTCACCGGGAGCACGGGCTTGGGCTTCGGCTGCGGTTTCGGGTGCGGCTTGGGATCCGCCGCCGTCTTGACGGTGACCGTTGCTTCCGGAGACAGGACCGCGCCGTCCTGCCCGGACGCGATGGCGTGGTTGACGACCTCGCCGTCCTTGCCGTCGGACGCGGTCACGGTGTACTCGCCGTGGCAGGTGGTGCTGTCACCCGGTTCGCCGATGGGAGCGAGAGAGGTCGAGTCGCATTCGATGTCGCGAACACGGTCGTCGTCGATTTCGATGTCCTCGATGGTGACGCCGGATTCGTTCGTCACGTTGTACGTGTAGTCGATGACGTCGCCGACGCGGTATGTCCGTGAGGTGTCGGCGCTCTTCTCCAGGCCGAGCACGGGCAACGGGCGCTCGGTGCGGACGCTGAGGTTCCCTATGAGATGGACGTCGGTGAACAGGCCCGTGGACGCGGCGAATCCGAACTTGTAGCTGTCCGGGACGGGTTCGGGCGCGGCGAAGTCGAGGACGCGTTGGGTTCCATTGCCGTCGTGGAAGTCGATGTCGACGGTGACCTGCGGTGATGGAGCGGGCGACACCGCCACGGTGACGGTGCGGGCCGAGTCGCGTAGCAACGTGTCGGCCTCCTGCGGCGTGACGCCGGGCGGCATGGTCGTCAACGGTCCCTGCAGGTCTCCGGGCAAGGTCGAGGGCCATGGTCCTGTCGTGGTGAAGTTGCTGGTCGTGGCGGTCAGGAAGCAGTATCCGTCGACGCCATCGCCGGGGCCGCGGACCGTCACCATGTTCTGTCCGGGCCCGGGGACGTGGAAGCCCGTTCCGGCGGGGGACCGTTCCGCACAACCGTTTCCGCGCTGTTCCCAGTCTCCGAAGTAGTTGCCGAGCACGTCCAAGCCGACGCCAAGGTATCCGTTGTCCACACCGGGCAGGAATGGCTGGGAGGGGTCGTCATTGGGGAGTTTCTGCGCGTAGCCGAGACTCCCGCCGAACGCCCCGGGCTCCGTCAGCCCGCCGGCGCCGTCCACGAGAAAGAACGAGATTCCGTCCGCGTCCGCGATCGGGGTGGTCGATCCGTACTGGTACTGGTCGAACGTCACCTGAACACCCTCGTTGGACGGGATCGGTTGATCGAACAGGACGGCGCCCGACTGGTCGTTGCTCGCGTCGGTGAGCTGGAGGAACCCGTACGGCGCTCCGTCGATGGGTGGCACCGGCCCGCCCTGATGCGTCTCACACGAATCCAACGACCCGGAGGTGCCCGCTGCGGCTCCGGTCAAACACGCGGACCCGTAGCCCTGGAATCGCGGATCGGCGGTCGCGTCCCGGAAGGTCTCGGCGACGAGCGGGGCGGTGGCCCAGGACGCTGCGAACGCGGGTGTCGGTGCGGAGATCAGCCCGAGGGACACTCCCACCACCGCGAGTCGAGTGATGAAAAGGTGACTCTTAGGCATGGTCGGTACGTTAGCAGGATGTGGTCGCTCCATAGCAGAAACCGGAAGTCGATAGGTCAAGGGCCTCGACTCTCAAGGTTCCACTTTTGAGTGATACTGCGCCGTGGGGGAGACGGCGAGTGGCGGTGCTCGAGGACTTCCGAAAGCGGCGCGCCTGGTCGGTTCCGGAACGGTCATCTCGTAACGTGCGGCCTTCGTCCGTTGTGTGGTTGGCGGGCTGGGGCCGATGCGTGCTTCCCGATGATTGGCGTGCGGCCTGAGTTGGGGCGGTCCGCTCGGCGCTGTGAATCTGCGGCCCGATCGAGGTCGCGGGCAGGCTGCCGCGTCGTCGGCGGCTTCGGCGGGGACGTTGTGGTCCCATTGTGGCGCCTAGGATTGATTGCTGTCGATATGTACGGGACTCTGGAGGCGGTGCTCGCGCACCACGCCCGGCAGGTGACTTGGGCCGACGTCTCTCGTGTCGGTCGTGGAGGAGACTCATGAAGAAGCGTTTGAGGGCGGCGATCGTCGTCGGTTCCGTACTGGCGGCCACGATCGCGGTTCCGTCCGTCGCTCACGCCGACCCGACCGTTCCCACGCACGCCGTCATCGTCTGCGAAAGCGCCAGCTTCTACGACAACTACGACAGTGCCTCTGGGCCCGTCGGTCTGAAAAGGACGCTCGGCTACGGCAACAAGGTGGGTCACACCCGTGGCGCTCACCCGGTCTACAACGGTTGGGCGGCGACGTTCGACTTCGGCCCCAACGACTGGGGCTTCGTCCGTATCGAATGCCTCGGTGGCTTCGGTTCCTGGTAACGCGTACGCACTCAAACGCGGCGAGCCGTCGGCGCGAGTTCGGAGGAAACCCATGAGAAGCATCATTTCGCGTCGGGCCCGCGCGGTGCTCGTGCTGACCACCCTGGTCACGGCGCTCAGCCTGACGTTGACGACCACACCCGCGTCGGCGGCCAACGGCTCGGTCGGCGTGCGGGAGACCGTCTGCGCCGAGAGCCTTTTCGTCCGCGTCACCGCCCCGCACGGCGCGTGGATGGGAACGCTTTATAAAGGTCAGACCTTCCTGGTCGAGGAGGCCGGCGGCAACTGGGTCTACGGGTTCGCGTACGGCCACATCAACCGCCGTGGTTGGGTCCAGAACGGCTGGTTCTGCTGAAGCCGGATGCCTTAGTTCGGGGTCCGGAGTGAAAGCGATCGCCTGCCAATGCAAGTCGGCGCTCCGGATTGGGTGAGTCAGTTAAAGATCCAAGCATTGACAGCGGTAGATGTCATGAGGCATCCTGTCCTCCGTGCCGATCGCCCCTCGGCTCCCAGTTCAACGAAGGCGCCGGTCATGGCCCGCACTTTGGCCACGCCCGATGTCGCACAAGCTTGACAACCCTCTCTCGAGCGGTCCCGCTCGCTCAGCTCACGGCAGGTCGTCGATCCGCCCCGCCGCATGATCAACGATCGGAGAAATCACGATGTCACTTCACGTCGGCCGACGCGGTGCGCGCGCCATCGTCGTCACGCTCGCGACCATCGTCGCCATCGGTTCCGCCCCGGCCGCGATGGCCGGTTCAATCGACCCGCCACGCACGTCCTCGTCCGGGATCACCGCGATTCCGGCATGGCCGGTACTGAGGATCGGCAGCACGGGAGCCGATGTGCGCACGGCACAGCATCTGCTGACGGCGTGGGGCCACACGACGACCGCCGACGGCGCTTACGGTTCGGGCACCGCTGCGGCCGTCAAAGCGTTCCAGTCTCGAAAGGGCCTCACCGCCGACGGGATCATCGGAGCGCAGACCTGGTCGGCGCTCGCGGTCACCATCTCCGAGGGAGCCCGAGGCAGTGCGGTGAAAGCGCTTCAGGTCCAGCTGAACAATCTCGGAGCGAGCCTCGCCGTCGACGGGATCTTCGGCGGCATGACCGCCTCGACCGTTCGATTCTGGCAGTGGCACATGGGCCTCACCGCCGACGGCATAGTCGGCCCACAGACCTGGCGCGCCTTCATCGGAAGCTGACACACCCCGCCGTTCAAGCGCACGAGAAGCGCGTTCGCTCGCCCCGGCGGTGCCCACACTCCGCCGAACACAACCGTCGACGCCCCATGTTCCTGCCCAGGTGATCTGGTTGGCTTAAGGGGATGGTGGTGTATGAAGCTGATGAGTATTGCGCTCGGCGGGCATTGCTGGTGTGTGCGGTGGATGGCGTTCGGTCCAGATGGGATTGGAACGGCATTGTTCGCCTTCCGAAAGTGAACCTGTTTCGGCTGCGATCGACGCGATTCAAAGCACTCTCGGTTGGCATGAAGGACCCCCAACCGAGGTTCTAGAACCGGTGGTCATGTTCGATGCTGCGGCATCCGGTGAGTCACTTGACGAGCACGAGAAGCCGGAGGCAGCGGTCGGCCTGCCGTTGCTCGGCGGCTCCCCAAGCTTCGGGAGACGAGCATCAGTCCTTCGCTTCGCGGACGTCCTTTCCCTGCTCCGCGAAGGCCTTGAAGTCCTCCATGTGCTGTAGCGACTGCTTGCGGAAGGCGCCGGGCATCAGGAGTCCCACCAGCCGCATCAGCAAACCACTGAACCGGTATTCGTTCTCGCTCGCCCAGAGTGTCGTCTCCGGGCCGGCTTCGGTCAGCCGGTCGCGCACGGCGCTCCACATGCCCTCACCGACGATCTTGCGGTCGAAGTGAACGACGTGTCCTTCCGGGATCCCGCGCAGGTCTGTCGGTTCCCGGCGCGTGATGGTCTCGGTGCACTCGATCTTCTGCTTCCCCATCTCCATCACGACCCGCGATTTGGTACCGACCTGCCCGTGCACCCCACTCAACGGCTCGTGCAGTACCAGACCCCGCAGCCACTTCGACATGTGCGCAGGGTCGGCGAGCAGCTGCACCACCCTCTCCCGCGGCAGGGCGATCTCGATCGAGACGGTGTACTTCATGGCGGAGTGCTCCGGGTTCCCCGAGTGAAAAAGGCATGCGCTCGCAGCCTCGCCTCACATTATTCAGTGACGACATGTCAACGTTTCCCCCGGTCCGCGTGGTCATGACGGGTGTCATGTGGCTCTGCCAGCGGAGGGCGAGGGCGTGCCGTGGCCGGTATGGGAGACCCTTACAGCTTGCTGACCGGCGCAGACCTGCTCCCAGTGGCCACGGAAGGGCACCCGCACTGCGGGGCCGACCCTCTTGTCGACCCACCGGTTGCTGCCTCGTCTCAAAGGCGACGTTGTGAGCGGCGGCCGGTCGGCGAACGACCTCAGGAAGATTCCTTTGTGGTGAGTACGGTGTCGGACGTGACTCGGCGGGCGATAACCGCGGCGGTCAGGCAGACGACGGCGCAGGCGGTGAAGAACACGCCGGTTCCCCAAGCGGCGGTGATCAGTCCGGCGGCGGGCAGGAGCAGCGGACTGAGGCCGATGGTGAACAAAGTGGTCACGGACGTGATGCGTCCGAGATATCGGGGCTCGGTGCGGGCCTGAAGCTCGGCGGTGCCGATGACCATCGACATCGCGGTGGTCCCCCCGAGCACGGCGAGCACCGCAATGGCCATCGCGGGAGTCGTGACGACAGTCAAGGCCATCACCAACACCGCACTGGCGGCCAATGACACGGTCAGCGTCAGACCGGGGCGTCCGGTTCTCTTGATGGTGGTGAGGACAAGCCCAGACGCGATGCCTCCAGCACTGAAAGCGGCCATGGCCATGCCGAGCACGGCTGGTCCCCAATCCCGCTCGTCGGTCAACAGGACCAACCCCGTGGCGAGAGGGCCGCTGAAAACCAACTCGCCGAGACCGATGACCAGCACCAACCGAAACAGTGGACGAGCGCCGCGCAGGTACGTCAACCCGTCGATGAAGTCGCGCCATACCGGCGTTCCGGACCGCACGGTGCTTGAGACGAGCGGTCGGAGCCGGAGCGAGGCGATCAGCGGAATCGACACGATGAACAGCAGCCCGACGAGGCCGAATGCCCCCGGCGGGCCGAGCACGGCCAAGACGACCGCGCCGAGAAGGGGGCCGACGGCGTTGCTGATCCGCACGGACAACGATCGCAGTGCCTGCACGCGGGTGAGTTGTTCCGTGTCGGTCATGCGCGGTGGCAGGGCGCCGACGGCGGGCATGAACACCGCGTCGGCCAATCCGAACACCAATGACATCGCCAGCAACGGCCACAGCGTTTCGGTGATCAGGAACCAACCGGCTCCCACGAGGATCGCCAGACACCGCGCCGCGTCGCTGAAGAGGACGAGCCGACGGGGCCCGACCCGATCGGCCAGAACGCCTCCGGCGAGCATCAGCACCGCACGCGGTACTGCCCCGACGGCAAGGATCGCCCCCAACGCGGCCGGTCCGGCACTGTGGACAACCGCCCACGATAGCGACATGTAGAAGACGACGTCGCCGGTCACGGAGGTCGTATAGGCGCCCAGCCATCGCAGTACGTTGGGATCTCGACCAACGGGGCGGGTCGGGAACTTCGGGATGGTCTGCTGCGGCATCAGTCCGTCCACAACGGGTAGGCCTGCAGCCCCACGATGACCGTCGCGGCGTCTTCGGTGGACTGCGTTTCGGCGGCGTGACGGGCGATGACCTCGTGCAACTCGTGTTTGAGTTCCTCCAACCCGGCGGCAGTCAGCCGGAGCGCGTGGTCGCTGAACACCGACGCGTTGAACCACTCCTCGGACAGCACGGGGACCTGTCCGGCAACCTGGCGCAGGCGCTCGGCATAGGACGTCACCACGGCTTGGGTGTATTCACGGCTGGCCGCCTGTTCGTCCGGCAGGGACGTCGGATCGTGGACGGATTGCTCGTGCGTCGCGCGCCACCACCGATCACGGCGGTTACCGCGCCCGGTGTCCTCATGGATGAGGCCGCCGACTGCCAAGCGGCGCAGGTGATAGCTGGCCGCGCCGGAATCGAGTTCGAACTGCGCGGCGAGTTGACGAGCGGTGGCCGGGCCGTGCCGCCGTAGGTGCTCCAGGAGGTTCAGCCGCATCGGGTGCGCGAGGACGCGGAGGGCGGCGGCATCTAGCTTGACGCGGTCGGTCATGACCCGGAGCCTAGCAAAGCAGAAGAATTATTCGCGAAGAAGTCTTCTGCTTTTAAAAGTCGCGGGCCGGTAGGGCGGTTCTCCGGTTCTTCGAGCTGGTCATGTCAAGGCGTCGGACGCAATGGCGCGGTGATGCCCACGGTCGAGTTCTTCGACTGTCCTCATAGTCCATCGGGTCTGGTCGCCATGCGTCCCTTCGGATCAGGGCTCGATCAGGATGTGGCGACTCGATTACCCGATGTGTTACAAATGCGTTGTGGACCATCTCTACTGGGATCTGGGGGACTGCGAGGGTGGTGCTTGCTTCGAGGTCGAACTGCGCGGCTCATCCGCCAACGTCTACCTCCTGGACGTGGACCACTATCAGGCGTACCTCGACGGTGACGAGCACCTCTACTACGGCGGCTACTACGACATGAGTCCGGTCGTCCTTCAGGTGCCCTATGACGACCGCTGGTATCTCGTGGTCGACGGCAACGAGCAACGCATCACAGTCCATGTCGCCGAGATCTTCGACTGACGGCCTCGGTAACAGGCGATGCAGGTTCTACTGTGAACGGTGGGCGACGATCGTGGCCTGGGGGCGGACCCCTGGATCGGTGCGAGTCCGCGTATCGGTGATCGTGAACCCGGCCTTCGTCACGGCATTGGAGAACTCGTCGATCGGCCAGCGGTACGCGGTCGTCACGGCGTGATCGAAGGGTTCGAGCTTCGGCCCCTCGAAGAATCCGATCAGGATGCTCCCGGTCGGGTGGAGGCACCTCGCGAACTCGGTCAGCATCCCGTTGATCTGGTCGGGCTCTGTGTGGATGAGCGAGTACCAGGAGAGAATCCCGCCCAAGGTTCCGTCGTCGACCTCGAGATCGCCAGCGCTGCCGGTTCGAAACCGGAGCTCGGGATACTGCCGCCGCGCGTGATCGATGAACTCCGGCACCGGATCGATGCCCTCGATGTCGACATTCGCCCCGTGCAGGTAGTTCGTCCAGTGGCCGGGCCCGCATCCCACGTCGATGATCCGCCCCTGAACGCCATTGGCCCAGGCCAAGACGAACTCTCGGTCCGCGTCCGCGGCGGCGTCGATGAGCCCGAATCTGTCAATGTATTCCTGTGCCCGAAGCGCGTACGCGTTTCTCGCCCGTTCGATCGACATCCAGTCATCGTAGGGACTTCATCCTTCCCTCGAGATGGGACTACCCGAGCGCTCGATCCCTTGGGGGTCGCGGCACACCTGCGGCGCTCGCGTCCGTCGTCCTCGACCTCTAAATGGCGCGGGATGCGTTGGGGCCATTCATATCGGCTCAGCTGATCATCACCGTTGCGAAGGTCAACGAGTTCTCGGTACTCAGTCCTCTGATCGGGGTGCGTGTCTGTCCGTGTCCACACGAGCGTGACCGGTTCGACGGGGTGGGGACGACACTGAACGCATACCCCGATGGGGTATGGCGCAGCTCACCGTCCCACTTGGGCACATACGGTACCCCCCTAGGGTATAAATAGCCCAGCTGATGCGGCTTTGAGCGTTCCGGTCCCCGGGATTCGAAATCCATCGGCGTAATGTCTCGTCTAGATACCCCCTAGGGGTATAGGAGTTGGAATCATGTCTCGGATCTCAACGCCGTCGGCTTCACGTCGATGGCTCGCCCTGGCGTTGATAGCGTTGGCCCAGTTCATAGTCATCATGGACACCTCGATCATCGGTGTCGCATTGCCGAAGATGCAGGAAGCCCTCGGGTTCTCGCAGGAGAATCTCTCCTGGGTCTTCAACGCCTATGTCGTGGTATTCGGTGGCCTGCTGCTCTTGGGCGGCAGACTATCGGACCTATTTGGCGCCAGACGCATGTTCAGCCTCGGCTGGGTCATGCTGGCGGTAGGTTCGTTCGTCGCGGGTATCGCGGGGAACGCGGCAACCGAGCTGGTTGGCCGTGGTGTCCAGGGAGTAGGTGCGGCGCTGATCGCACCATCGGCTCTGACGCTGTTGATGATGCTGTTCGGCGCCAACCCCAAGGAGCTGACCACGGCGTTCGCCTTCTATGGCGCGGCGGCCCCCGCCGGAGGTACGGCCGGTGTGTTCCTTGGTGGACTGATCACCGAATACGCCTCCTGGCCGTGGGTGTTCTACATCAACATCCCGATCGCCGTGATCGCCCTGGTGGCGGCACCGGCGCTGCTCCCTGGCGGCGCCTTGGCTTCACGTGGCTCGATCGACCTGTTCGGTGCGTTGCTGGCCACCCTCGGCCTTGGCGCGGCGGTGTTCGCGATCGTTCGGGCACCGGAGGTCGGCTGGAGCAACATTGGCACCTGGGGAGTTTCGGCGGCTGCCGCCGTGCTGCTAGTCGGTTTCCTTGTCTTGCAGGCAAAGAAGCGCGAGCCGCTGATGCCGCTGGCGATCTTCCGGGCCCCTGGCCTCGGCGCGGCCAATCTGGCGCAGCTTCTGCTCGGCGCGTCATGGATCCCCATGTGGTTCTTCCTGAACCTCTACTTGCAACAGGTTCTGGGCTTCTCGGCGTTCCCCTCCGGCGCGGCGTTGTTGCCGATGACGGCTCTCATCATGATCGGGATGATCGTGATCGCACCACGCCTGATCACCCGCCTCGGCGCCAAGGCGATGATCGTGAGCGGGCTGGGGCTCCTCGCCGGCGGCCTCTACTGGCTGTCCTTCATCCGTCCTGACGGTTCATTCTGGGTCGACGTACTCCCGGCCTCCTTGCTGGCGGCGCTGGGCATGTCCCTGGCGTTCATCCCGTCACTGCAGATGGCGATCTCCTCGGCCAAGCCCGAGCAGGGCGGCCTGGCCTCGGGCATCGTCAACACCGGCTACCAGATCGGTTCGGCGTTCGGGCTGGCAGTCGTCACCGCGATCGCGGCCGCGTACGGAGCGAGCCAGTTGGGCAACGTGTCGGCCCTGACCGACGGGTTCTCCGTCGCGTTCATCGCCGCAGCAGTCGTCGCTCTACTGGGAGCCGTACTCGCCACCATCACGCTCCGCTCGGACAAGTCGGTTCTCGCGAAGGTCTCCACCGACAGTCGGGTGTAACTCGGATACGGAAACGGGCGGTGCCGTCACCTTGATGGGGATGGCACCGCCCGTTTCATGCTGGCCACATTGGAGCGGTCTGGTGCACGGGAATGAGTTGACCAGACCAGGATCCTCGCTGTATCCGGGGTCGTCGTGGTGTGGTCTGGTGCGGATTGTGGCGGTCGGTGGGAATAGGGAGAGCACCTTTGCGCCATTGGCATCGCCGCTCTGGCCGAAAAGGGCTCCATCGGGTTCGAAACGACCACGTCGTGGCCACACCATGGGCAGATCGGGACGAACCAGAACCGAAGAATACCTACAACCGCGACCAGGTGCCGGGGGCGCTCCGCTCAGTTGCACCAGGTGGCACTGAGCGGGTCGAGACGGGCCCAAAGTTGCTAGACTCGTTGCTCTACAACGCAAAGCGGGGTGGTCAGTGTCCGACAAATCCGACTCACAAGACGTGGGAAAGATCCTGGGGATCGTAGCCTCGGTGATCGGGATCCTCGCTTTTTTCGGGATCACTAGTTGTGACGAATTGAAAGACGCTGTTTCCTCGAGTTCCCCGAGCTCCAATGACGAGGCAGCAACCATCGATGACGCGGCTGTGGGAGACTGCCTTCGGCTGGTCGACAACCACATTTACCTGGTCTCCTGTGATGATGGAGCTGCTGAGTATTTGATCGCCGCACGCATCTCTTACGATGATCAAGCATATTACAAATGGTCAGGCAGCCCAAATGAAGGCGGCTCAAAGGCGCACAACGCGATGGCGGGATGTGCGCTGGAAATGGGATACCCTTATCGGCCGCTCTTCACATCAGACACCTCACGGATCTTCTGGATTTCTGACAATAGAGAGCTGCTTTGCACCGAAAGAATCGGTCAGTGACCGCTCCTTTTTCATGCTGGTCTGGATCCTTTAGGGTGTAACGGATCTTGCGCAGCGGTTGTGTCAGTCTGTTGCGCCGTCCGTTATGTGAACGTGGTGGGGTCCTGGTCCGAAGCGGGCGATGTGTTCGGGTGTGCCGTGATGGTCCTTGCTCGGGCGGAATTGGCCCTCTCGGACGGCGATGTCGTAGCACCCGTCTCCGACCGGGTACCTCGACAGGATGCCGGTCACTCGGTGGCGGGCGGCCCAGGCAAGGCCGTCGTCCGTGGAGGCGAAGACTGCAGAGGCGAACTGTGTGCCTTGGCCGTGGAAGATCCAGACGTGTTCGTGGCTGCTGATGTCGTTCATCGCCATGTTCTGCCGCGTTCGGTCCGGGCGAGAAGTGCCTGCGGTGCCTGCCGACATCCCGCAACGGCCAGGCAGGGGAACCCGTCCTGAGCCCTTGAACCGTTGTCCGACCGCCTGTGCCCGCTGCCGGGACGTATAGCCGCACGACGGGTCGCGGTGCCCGGGTGGAAAGTTCGGGACGCTTTCGGTCGCGGGAGTCGTGTGCGGTCGGTTTCTTGGACCTGCCGGTCCCAGTAGCCTGCCCGCGTGCGACGGGGCCCGTTCCGCGGGCTGGGGAGTGTACGTGGTCTGGTGAGGCTTCCGGTTGAATTGAGGTGTGCGGCAACAGCTTCATCGCACTGGAGGCTTCAACTGGCGAAGGTGTTGGAGTGTTTCGCAAATCATTGGACACGTTGCGCATGGCCGTGTTTGATCGCGAGATGTCGATATTGTTGGGCACGCCGGGCGCCGGTGACCTGGACGAGGTCGTGCGTGCGCTGGTGGAGTGGCGGCAAGAGGGAGCCTCGATGCAACTGCATTCGGGGGACGTCGGGTTCTACTGGCAGTTCGGTCCGGAGGTGACCGCTGCGGCGTTGCGAACGTGGAGTCGTGAGGGCCGGATTCTCGGAGTCGGCCTGGTCGACGGTCCGGAGCTGGTGCGGTTGGCCATCGCGCCGGAAGCGAGCAAGGACGAAGAACTCGCCCGGCAGATGGCCGACGACGTGACGCGACCCGAACGCGGCGTACTGTCGGCGGGTAAGGCCCATGTCGAAGCGCTCTGGGGCGGCCGATTCCGGGAGTTGTTGCAAGAGGACGGCTGGGAACTGGATGAACCGTGGATCCCCATGGTTCGTGATCTGAGCGGACCCGTGGCGGGGAGCGGACTGCGGGTCGAGGTGGTCGGCCCCGAACGGGTCGACGATCGAGTCGCGGTTCACCGCGGAGCGTTCGCAGGGTCGAAGTTCAGCGTGGAGCGATGGCGGGCCATGGCCGCCGGGACACCGTACGCCGATGCCCGATGTCTTGTCGGCTACAACGACCAGGGCGACGCGGTCGCGGCCACGACAGTCTGGTCAGCGGGTCCAGGGAAACCCGGCCTGCTTGAACCCCTCGGCGTGCACAGCGATCATCAGGGGCACGGTTACGGTAGGGCGATTGCGGGCGCCGCCGCGGCGGCCCTGCGTGACATGGGTTCGTCCAGTGCGACCGTGTGCGCCGAAGGCTCCAACGCAGGAGCTGTCGCCACCTATCGCTCCGCCGGATTCCAGCCGCAACCCGAGGTGCGGGACCTACGTCGGGTTGGCTAGAGCGTTTGCGAGGCGACTCGCCCCCTGCTGAATCGATTGGGCAGCAACAGATTCGTCAAATCGGTCGGGTAGGTTCCCTGCGGAACAACGCTCCTGAACATGACACCTCGGCGGCTCTCGTTCGGCGAGGGTGGTCATTATCCGGTAAAACTTGTGGCCGGTCTCGACGACGTGGTCTTTGAAAGTGAGCCGGTTGACGATGACGACGCAGAGGCGCTTATCGGTGAAGGTCTTGGACCACTCGCGGAACGGTGCGTTGGAGGCGACCGCGATCGAGCGGCGTTTCTCGCGTTCGGTGAAGATCTGGAACAGCAACTTCGCGCCGGCTTTGTCCAGGTTGAGGTAGCCGAACTCGTCCAGGCAGAGCAGGTCGTAGCGCCCGTATGTGTGGATGGTCTTGGCCAGGCGCTTCTCGTGTGCGGCTTCGACGACCTCGACGTCGACCGAGGTTGAAAACGTTCATGGCGCACGTGTGGCGACGTGTGGGAGGCGTGGAGGGGGAGAGTTTTCTCAGTGTGGCTCAGAGCGGTCGGTGGTGTGCGGCTCCTCCGCACCACCCACACGCGAGGCGGTCTCCGTCGAGGCGCCATGAGTGGCCGTGGATTGTGCAGGATCCCCAATCCGGGTCCGCGTCGGCGCATACGTCGCACAGTGTCTCGTCCGTCAGGTGCAGCCACCCCGTTTCCGGGAGTGCGGCACCCCACTCCGGATCGGTGACGTCGATGTCGTGCGGATAGACGGTTTGACAGCGGCTGCAGGTGACGTTGGTGGTCATTGTGCTCCTCGTCGTTAGGCTGCGGGCGCCATTGCCATGTGAGTCGCTTTGGGCTCGGGAGGCCGGGCTTTCGTGGTGTTGTGCTTGGCGTGGATCAAGGCTAGGACACGGTCGTGGGCGGCGGAGTCGAGATAGAACTGCGACGACGGTATGACTGTGGACAGATTCTCGTCGCTGGCCGGAATTGTTTCTACGACACGATGTTCGTTGACCGATCGGCGATCGACCACACCGCAGGTCGTCTCACTCCGGCGACCGGTACGGTTACGCGATCGTCCCCATATAGATGAGGTTGACCGCAAGGTGAGTGGATATACCGGGCAGATCCTGCTCGTCGTGGTATTGATGATTCTCAACGCGCTCTTCGCGGGCAGTGAGATGGCGCTCGTGACCCTACGAGACGCACAGATTCAGCGTCTCGAGCAAACCTCCCGCGGGGGAGCCGTTCTGGCGAAACTTGCGCGAGACCCCAACCGCTTCCTTGCCACGATCCAAATCGGAATCACACTCGCCGGCTTCCTCGCCTCGGCGACCGCCGCGGTTTCACTGTCCGAACCACTGGTCGGACCCCTGTCCTTCCTCGGAAGCGCGGCCGGACCCGTAGCGATCGTCCTGGTCACGATCATCCTGACCTTCGTCACACTCGTCGTTGGGGAGTTGGCTCCGAAACGAATCGCGATGCAACGCGCCGAGGGATGGGCGATCATCGCCGCACGTCCTCTCGACCTGCTGGCCACACTCTCCCGGCCCGTGGTGTGGTTGTTGGGTAAGACGAGCGACCTCATCGTTCGAATCTTCGGCGTCGACCCGAACGCGGCGAAAGAAGAGGTATCCGCCGAAGAGATCCGCGACCTCGTTGCCGGTCAACAACAGTTCACCGCTGAACAACGGACGATCATCGACGGAGCGTTCGAGATAGCGCAGCGCCTCACACGCGAGATCCTGGTACCCCGCCGCGACGTCGTGAGCCTGTCGTCAACCCTCACACCGCAAGACGCACTGGACACACTCATCTCCTCCGGTCATTCCCGCGCACCGGTCGTCGGGAAGGCGGGCCTCGACGACATCATCGGTATCGTCCACATTCGCGACTTGATCGGAGTGGGCGGTTCGCTCACTGACCGGGCACGCCCTTGTCTGATTCTTCCGGACAGTCTCAAGGTGACCGACGCGCTGCGCCAGATGCGCGACAGCCGTGAACACTTCGCCGGGATCGTTGACGAGTACGGGTCCATCGACGGGATTCTCACACTCGAGGACCTCGTCGAAGAGATCGTCGGCGAAATCTATGACGAGACCGATCGTGACGTCCTGACCGTCATTCGCAACCCAGACGGGACACTCATCCTTCCCGGATCCTTCCCACTGCATGACCTGACGGACATCGACGTCGATATCGATCTTCCCGAACACAGCGACTACACCACGGTGGCCGGCCTCCTCCTCGATCACCTGGGCCACATAGCCGCAGTCGGGGACAGGATCGAAGTGCACGGCCACCAGTTCGAGGTCACCCAGACCGACCGGCACGCCATCATCCAATTGCAGATCCGACCACCCGTCACACCTGACGAAGAAGTCACCGACTCATCAAACTGAGACATGACCCAGGTCATGGTTCTCACCATGACCTTCTCTCGGCATGCAAACCATGGGCCGTCATGTCGAGTCTGGTGACGGAACCCGTTCTGGTGCATGGGTTCACGCTGCGGCGCTATGTCGCACGTGACGGACCGCGCTCTCCTTCCATCGAATATCCATTGTCGAACGTTTACAAGAACATCCGCTCATCGTCGGTATGCGGATGACCATCTCCACCAGCTGATCGTCGCTGTCATCGCCACCGCGGACAACAACAGAGGAGACAGGAGTTGGATGAGAGTGATCTGGTCGGCTGCTTGAGGACCCCCGAGCCCGAGCCACAGGCTTGGCGCGGCGTACGGGAACCAACTGCCCAGGCCCGCGATCGTGACGATCTGGGTAGTGACGATGATGGCGAACAGGACGGCGATTCCGGTCAGGTAACCACGTCCGATGCTGGAGACCAACGCCAATGGAGTGGTGAGCGCGGCGGTGAGAAGCGTTCCAACGGCCAGTTTGGTCAGCACCATCCACTCGTCCGACGCGGGCCACCCGTCGTACGCGAACAGCCCGAGCAGGATGGTCGCCAAGACCACCACGGCGGAGACGACGATCGCCCAGACCGCGAGGACGATGAACTTGGCTGTAGCGATCTGCCCTCGGGACACCGCGAGCGAGGACAATGCTCCGATGGTGTCATCGGTGAACTCGCGTCCAAAGATCCAACAACAGACGATTCCGATCACGACGAGTGTGGCGACGCTGAGGACCTGCCCGGCCACCGCGAAATGCGCGGACCAGCCGGAGCCGATCACCATGGTGCGGGCTTTCACAGCGAGCTGACCGTCGGAGTCGGATCGTGCCGCCGCCATCAGTCCAGCGGACAGGAGAGGCACCGCCACGGCGAGAACGGCAGTCGCGGCCCACATCACCGTCGACCGACGGAGTTTGAGCCATTCGAATGCGACAGCGGCGACGATTCCCTTCATGAGGACGCTCCCAGTTCTGCCGCGTACACCAGATCGAAGAACCGCTTCTCCAAGTCGACGCCACCCGGGTCCAAGTCCGCTATGACCTTTCCTCGATGCAGAACGGTGACGGTGTCGGCGATCCGTGCGACCTCGTCGAGATGGTGACTGGAAACCAGGATTCCGGCGCCCCGGCTCGTTGCGGAGTTCAGCGCTCGGCGAAGACTGACGACCGCCAGGGGGTCGAGGCTCGTTGTTGGTTCATCCAAGATCAACAGCTCCGGTTCGTGGGCCATTGCCGCAGCCAGTGCCACTCGTTGACGGTTTCCGAGGGAAAGCGTTCTCACCCGTTTGCCCGCCTCCCGGTCCAAGCCGAACGCGGCGATGATCGCTTCCGTGGCGGCGCTGGCTTCCGTCTTGGAAGTACCGTGCATTCGCGCGGACGCATAGATGTTCTCTCGTCCAGTCAGCTCTCGGTAGGTGAATGCGGTGTCGAGTATGTACCCGACCCGAGCCCACATGCTCGGGTGCGCGGTGTTGGGACGGCGTCCGAGGACACTGATGCTTCCAGCGCTGGGGCGCAACATTCCGAGAATGCCGCGCATGAGCGTCGTCTTACCAGCCCCGTTGACTCCAACAAGCGCGTGAATCCGTCCCTTTTCTACTGTGAGATTGACGTCATGCACCACCGAGGTGCCGCGATATCCCATGCCCAGACCGTCCAGTGTTACGAGATGGGTGAAGTCGGCGCTCATGTGATTCCCTCAGGGTCCAAGGTGCGCAGGGCCGTTGCGATGGCGCTGGTCAACGATGGGTACGGTTCGGTTTCGGCCCAGGTCAGAAGCACAGTGGTCAAAGCACCGAGGCAGGCACCTGCGGCCGCACTCGATTCGAAGGCGTCGAAGCGCTCGCGGAGGGCGCCGATCAAGGCCGCCTCCGTGTCAGCGTGTCCCGCCCACATTGCGGACCGAAGGGTGGCACTGCCGGCCACCAGGCGTACTCGCCGCCGAGCCACCGGTTCGACCGCCGTCAGATCTGCTGTGCTCCAGGTCCGCCAGATTCCCCGGCAGGCAGCCTGAAGCGCCGTCGCGGCATCTGTTTCTCGGCGTATCGACTCGGCGATCATCGGGTCGAACGGATCCCACAACGCCGCGGCCTCCTTGCTCGGGAAGTACCGGAAGAAGGTCACTTGAGACACACCGGCGGCTGCGGCTATCTGAGCAGTGGTCGTCCGCTCGAAGCCAGCCCGTTCGAATGCCTCCAGGGCGCACTCCTGCAATCGCATGCGCGTCCTCTGAGCCTTGTCCACGAATAAATGTTAGTGGCTAACATTTCGAGATCGGCTCATCTGTTCGGTCAGGGCCGACGCGCTCGTTGCCGGTCAACTGCCGGAGGTACCGATGCCAGGCGAGCGTCTCCGCCGCGTCGTCGAACCCCTCGGCGACCACGACGTCCGTCGACGAGTGCAGAAGAATTGACACCACGGTCGTTCCTACGATCAGGAACAACAGATCAGCACCGCCGATGCCGGATTCCAACTCATCCGCAGGATCGCCGTTCGCCGGTGACCCGCGCGTGGTCCCGGATGTTCCCGGCGGCCACGTCGATTCCGTGGTGCGAGCACTTGTGGGACAAATGGTCCGACGACGTGATTCCCAAGTTCGGCTAGCCCGGTCCAGGATCATGGGCTCGCAGAACAGTCGACGTTCAAAGGCGATCTTGTGATTCAGGGATCCGGTTGGGGCGGCCGTTCCTGGGCGAGTCGACCGCCTTCGTCCGACGCGTCAGTGGGCGTTCGTGAGGCCTCCCGTCAGTGTCGTGTGAAGGTCGGCGCTCGGTGGGTTGAGTCCCACTATTTCGACCGTTTTTCCACGCGTCGCGTACTTCTCAGTGACGATGTCGAGCGCCGATACGGCCGACGCGTCCCACACGTGGGAGTCGGTGAGATCGATGATGACCGTGGCGGGGTCATTCGCGTAATCGAAGCTGGTGACCAGTTCGTTGCTGGAGGCGAAGAACAACTCTCCGGTCACCGCGTAGACGACTGTTCCTCCGGCAGGATCGATCACGCTGGTGACGTCGACGACGCGCGCGACTCTCCGTGTGAACAGAACCGCGGCGACGATGACCCCGGCGGCGACGCCGATCGCGAGATTGTGAGTCGCGACGACGACGATCACCGTGATGACCATGGTGATCGTCTCGCCTACAGGCATGCGTCGTAGGGTGCGAGGCGTGACGCTGCGCCAGTCGAAGGTGACGGCTGATACGAAGATCATCACCGCGACGAGAGCTCCCATCGGGATCATCGCGACGGCATCGCCCAATGTCACCACCAGTAGTAGTAGGAACATCCCAGCTGCGAAGGTCGACAATCGGCTGCGGGCTCCAGACTTGACGTTGATCATCGTCTGTCCGATCATCGCGCACGATGCCATCCCTCCGAAGAAACCGGTGATGACGTTGGCGATGCCTTGACCGCGGGCTTCACGGGTCTTGTCGGAGGGGGTGTCGGTGGCATCGTCGACGACTTGGGCAGTG
Organism: Stackebrandtia soli; assembly: GCF_965137155.1. Lineage (NCBI taxonomy): Bacteria > Bacillati > Actinomycetota > Actinomycetes > Glycomycetales > Glycomycetaceae > Stackebrandtia > Stackebrandtia soli. The sequence goes on along the minus strand of NZ_CBCRZX010000001.1, from coordinate 131,547 downwards.
AGCAGGGACTCGAGAAGTCCAACGGACGCGAGACCGATCGCGTAGGGGAGGATGACGGTCGCCGTCTCGATGGTGAACGGCACGTCAGGTAGTGACAGGAAGGGGATGCTGTCCGGCAGCGCGCCCATGTCTCCGACAGTGGGTACGGCCATTCCTCCGAGGATCGTGATGGCGCTCAGGACGACGATCGCTACCAGGGGCGCCGGAACGGCCTTGGTGAGGCGGGGCAGCAGCACGATGATTCCGAGCCCGCCGGCGACGAGTGCCCATATCTGCCAGGACGCTCCGATGAGATGTGGCAGTTGTGCCAGGAAGATCAGGATCGCCAAGGCGTTGATGAATCCGGTCAGGACGCTCCGTGGTATGAACCGCATCAGTTTGGCGACGCCACAGACGCCGAGGATGATCTGAAGGACTCCTGCCGCGATCGTGGCCGCCAACAGGTATCCGATTCCGTGTGACGCGACCAATGGTGCGACGACGAGAGCCATCGCTCCGGTCGCCGCGGAGATCATGGCGGGTCTGCCACCGAGAAACGCGATCGACACCGCCATCGTGAACGACGCGAACAGACCGACTTGCGGCTCGACTCCGGCGATGATCGAGAATGCGATGGCCTCAGGGATGAGCGCGAGCGCCACCAATAGGCCGGCGAGCAGTTCCGTACGTAGGAACGGCAGAGTCGGACGGGGCAGGCGGAATCGGGCACGCGACAGCGTGCTGAAGGCAGACGAGTACATGCACAACCGTTCAGGCAGGGAGACGAAGGCACACCACGACAGCGTTGGGTGATGCGGGAATGAGTCTGACCGTACCCAATCAACACTGACGTTACGTCAGGTTGTGTCGGCTTCATGGCGAAGCTCACAAATGTATACAGTGGCATGTATGGATGACTTCGCTCCGCATCGGTGAGTTGCGGCGCTTCGTCGTGGACTTCCGGCCGTCGTTGTCAGGACCGTGGAGTTGCCGGACTCCTGCCTGGATGCGCGGGAGTACACGTCACCGCCACCGCCACCGCCACCGTCGGCGCGACCGCGACGGTCAGAGGTCCGGAAAGGCGTTCGGATGACGTCGGTCATCGGGGGCTCCGAACGAGATCTGGGGTCAGGCAGGACTCATCGTTGGCTGAGTTCCCACTGTCGATCGTCGGCTGACATGCGAGTCGCCACGGCCAGCGGTACGGTGTTACCGGCAGCGGCGGGAGCGATGGAGCGGTGATGAGCGGCGAACTGATGCAGATCGGGGAGGTTGCCGAGCGAACTTGCCTGAGCCTTCGAACGATCCGCTATTACGAAGAGGTCGGCCTGGTCGTTCCGTCGGGGAGGAGCCGAGGTGGCTTTCGCCTCTACACTGAGGCCAATGTTCGTCGGTTGTGGTTGATTCGTCGGCTCAAGCCTTTGGAGCTTTCGCTGGATCAGATCCGGGACCTCTTGACTACGCTTGACCGTGTCGAGTCCGGTGCGGTCGCCGCTGAAGATGCGGCCACTCTTCGATCGACGTTGACGTCTTTTCAATCGATCGCTCGTGCTCGATGCGAGTCGTTGCGTGATCAGTTGGTGGGAGCCGAGGAGTTCGCTGCGGACATGGCCGACCGCATCTCCGAGCTCTCCTCGGCTGAACAAAACGAAACAGCCGAACCTTAACGTCGCGTGAGATTGTGCCGCACGATCACGCCTGCTGTGTCGATGGTCCGATACTCCTGACGGTCGCACCGGAATCTGTTGCGCCGCAGTGATAGATGTGTCGGACCGACGTTCCCTTGGCCGCACATCCGTGGAGCCATTGCGGGAGCCGACGTCAGTTCTCGCTCCGTGCGGTTGCCGGCCGTCGTATCCGTCGGTTTTTGAGGCCTCACTGTCGGCCCGAGTGTCGGTTCGTTTTGCTCAGGTCTGCCATGAGGGCCTCGATCACCATCAGCGCGTCGCTCCCAGCACCGCGAAGTGTGGCCGAGGCGAGGCTTCGTTGGTGTTCGAGCCCGACGTAGCCGAGGCCACGCATGGTGGTCGATACGCCGTTTCGATGCAAGGGGGTGTCGGCCGCGTCGAGTGCGGATGTTCCTTTGAGGAACGGAACATCGGGGCCGTATCCGGTCGCGAAGATGACGGCGTCGAATGCCTGTTCACTACCATCGGCGAGGACGAGTTGGTGGCCCTCCATCGCACGGAACATTGGCTCGTGGTGGATGTGGCCTTTGCGGAACGCATCGCGGTAGCGACCGTCATCGACCACGGGAAGCGATTGCGGCAGAAGGGTTCGCAGTTTCGACGCCGAATCAAGACCAGTGTGGACTAGCCACCAATGGAGGTCGCGACCGAAGAGGCGTTGCCGCTGCCATCGAATCGCGCGACGTGTGAACACGGTGACGTCAGAGGCGGCGGCCAGCTCGTGCGCGATCTGTATCGCGGAGTTGCCGGCGCCGACGATCGCGATACGTTGGCCCGCGAACCCGTTGGCGGAGGTGTACTCGGCCGCGTGAAGAGTTCGCCCCGCGAAGCTGGCGAGGCCGGGAACGTCAGGCAGGATCGGGCGTCCGAAGCTGCCGCTGGCCACGACGACCAGGGGAGCCTCGAGGGAGAAGCCGTCACCAATGGCGGCGAATCCGCTCCTGGTTTGAGTCAGTGACTGAACGCGGTGGCCGTAGCGGATATCAGTGTCGATGGCGTTGGCGTAAGCGGTCAGGTATGCCACGACCTCGTCACGTGTCGGATACGCGTCCGGGTCTCCCGGAAAGGGTCGGCCGGGCAGCGCCGAGAACCGTGCGGGGGAGAAGAGGGTGAGTGAGTCGTAGTAACGAGGCCAGGCTCCACCTGGACGCTCGGACGCGTCCAGCAATGTGGGAGTGAAACCGGTATGGAGCAGGTGGTGTGCCGTGGCGAGGCCCGCCTGGCCTGCCCCGATCACCAGGGCCTTCGATGTGCGCATCCGCCCATCATATCGTCATTTCCCGATTTAACGAAATGATCTACACTGAAGGCATGGACGCAGAATCGCTGTTCCCTCCGGAGACGGGGATGTTCTTGAAGGCGTTGGCGAGCGAGACTCGCCAACAAATCCTGTACGCGTTCGTCTCGGGTTCGACGTTCACCGTCGGTGAGGTGGCCGAGCGGTGCGGAATCGGGCAGTCCACCGCGTCTGAACAGCTCGGCATCCTGAGGCGAGGCGGCCTATTGGTTGCTTCCCGCGATGGCAAGCAGGTTCACTACAAGGCCGATCCGGATACCATCCGCGCCCGACTGTCGGAGCTTGAGGGCTTTCTCTCGCGGTGCTGCCCGCCGACTGAAGGTCGAGTGGCGTCGCCGTCGCATGCCAGCGGGAAGTGAACGCGGTGCCGCAGCCGCCATGGTGAGTGCATGACGCATCGTGTGAGGCTCGCAACATCCGTCGCCTGCTGTGGTCGAGCCTCTGTTCGTGAGCTTTAATCAACCTGTGTTGATATCAGCTGAAGTTGATGTGATTCGCGTACTGGCCGATCCTCTGCGAGCGCAGTTGGTCGAGTTGCTGGCCAATGGGCCCGCTTGTACGTGTCATCTCGTGACTGACACCGGGGCGAAGCAGCCGACGGTGTCTCACCATTTGAAGGCGTTGAAAGACGCGGGGTTGGTCGTCGCCGAACCTCGCGGTCGTTTCACTTACTACCGATTGCTTCCGGATCCTCTGGAAAGATCGGCGGCTGCCTTGGCGGCACTGGCCGAGCAGGCGCGAACCAACGCGAACCAGTTGAGGGAATGCTGATGGCCACGACGAAGTCGACCGCTTCCGGGGCCGTCACCGATCGCAAGCTGTCTACTCTGGATAGATTCTTGCCGGTGTGGATCGGTGTCGCCATGTTGGCCGGTTTGGCGCTCGGTAGAACGGTTCCGGGCTTGGGCGAGGTGCTGGACGCTGTCGCGATCGGCGGTATTTCCGTTCCTATCGCGTTGGGCTTGCTGCTCATGATGTACCCCGTGCTGGCGAAGGTGCGGTATGACCGCCTGGACAGGGTGACCAGGGACAAGCCGTTGATGATCGCGTCGTTGGCGTTGAACTGGATCGTCGGTCCGGCGCTCATGTTCGCACTGGCCTGGATCTTCTTGGCGGATCTGCCGGAGTACCGCACGGGGTTGATCATCGTCGGTCTGGCGAGATGTATCGCGATGGTGATCATCTGGAATGACCTGGCGTGCGGCGATCGAGAGGCGACCGCAGTGCTCGTCGCCGTGAACTCGGTGTTTCAGGTCGTTGCGTTCGGGGCTCTCGGTTGGTTCTACCTTGACGTCCTGCCCACGTGGCTTGGATTGTCGTCGACGGGCTTGGACGTGCCGGTTTGGGTGATCGTCGCGAATGTCGCCGTCTTCCTCGGAATTCCGCTGGTCGCCGGATACGCGACACGCAGGCTCGGGGAAAAAGCGAAGGGCCGGTCCTGGTACGAAGGGCGGTTCCTGCCTCGAATCGGTCCGTTCGCGCTGTACGGGCTCCTCTTCACCATCGTGATTCTGTTTGCGCTGCAAGGTGATCGGATCACGCAGCAACCGGGAGACGTCGCCCGTATCGCTCTGCCCCTCCTGATGTACTTCGCCGTGATGTGGGGTGGATCCTTCGCGCTGGGCAAGACGATCGGACTGTCGTATCCACGCACGACAGCGTTGGCGTTCACAGCTGCCGGAAACAACTTCGAACTGGCGATCGCCGTCGCCATCGCCACCTTCGGCGTCACCTCGGGCCAGGCTCTCGCCGGAGTCGTCGGCCCGCTCATCGAAGTGCCGGTCCTGGTCGCGCTCGTCTACCTGAGTCTGCGGTTGCGCGATCGTTTCCCGACGCGTGCCGAGCAGGCGGAGCGGACGGGGCAATGACGACCACGGCATCTCATCGATTCACGAGTCGGGTCAGGGACTGCCACGGCGTGCCCCGGTTCCGCCTGTCAACAACGAAACATCTCAAGGAGGTCCCATGACCGACAAACCCGAAGTGTTGTTCGTGTGCGTGCACAACGCGGGTCGTTCCCAAATGGCCGCGGCTTTGCTGGATCACCACGCCCAGGGCCACGTTGTCGTTCGGTCGGCGGGCTCTGCTCCCGCCGACTCGATAAATCCTGCGGTGGTGACAGCTCTAGCCGAGGTCGGGTTGGACATCAGCAAGGAGTTCCCGAAACCGCTCACCGATGAGGCCGTTCGCGCCTCGGACGTCGTCATCACGATGGGGTGTGGCGACGCATGCCCGTTCTACCCGGGCAAGCGTTACCTGAACTGGGAACTGGATGATCCGGCCGGACAATCCGTCGAGGAGGTCAGGCGCATCCGCGACGACATAGACCGACGGGTCAGGGAACTTCTCTCGGAACTCGTTCGCGAGTCCGAATGACCCGTAGGGCGCGTCGACATGAGTTCGGCGCGCCCTTAGCGTTCACAACACGTCGAGGGTTCCGGCGTATAGGGGAATCGGCCGCGCGCTGTCCGTGCCTCGTGGGCATGAGTAGGGGCGAGGTTCGAGTTACGAGTTACGAGTCGCAACGAGTAGGCGGTTCGGCGATTCCCGCCAACATCTGGACGGGTACCGCGATCGCGTCGCAGCAGATCGAATAGATGTTGGCCCGACCACGAGGCGTCGCGGTGATGAGATTCTGCTCACGCAACGGCGTCAGGTGATGGGACACGAGAGTCTGCGACAGACCGGTGGCCTCGGTGAGTTCGCGGACGCTTCGTGGGCGTTCGGCCAGAAGCAACACCAAGGTCAAGCGGGTCTCATCGCCCAATGCCTTCAGCTGCGGCGCCAGCTTCTGCGCTTTCTCGGAGATGGTGGCCTCGGTGAGCTCATCTGATGTCTGGACCATGACTCCATTAAACACCCAACTTGCTATCACCAAGAATTACTGGTAATAGTTGCAGTTGTTAGAAGGTTGTAGAAGAGAGTCTGGATTCAAGGAGCTCACGGTGCAGACACGAAAGAACCCCGCTGAGACCGTCGTCGTCATCGGCGCCGGGCCCACCGGATTGGCAGCCGCCGCTCACCTGGTCGAACGGGGCATCACACCCGTCGTGATGGAATCTGGTGACGAAGCGGGTGCCGCGATCCGACAGTGGGGACACGTTCGCCTGTTCTCCCCATGGCAATTCAACATCGACACGGCGTCGCGACGCATCCTCGTCTCGCACGGCTGGCAAGAGCCCGACCCCGCCCACCTGCCGACGGGTACTGAGTTGGTGGATCAATACCTTGCACCCCTCGCCGCCACACCCGAACTCGCGCCGCACATCCAGTACCGCACCCACGTCGTCGCCGTGTCTCGCCAAGGCGTCGACCTCACCCGGACCATCGGACGAGAACACCGCCCGTACCTCGTGCGCTCGCGCTCGGCCGACGGTTCCTACACCGACACCATCGCCGACGCCGTCATCGACGCGTCCGGCACCTGGGGCCACTCCAACCCGCTCGGCGCACATGGCCTCGCCGCCCCCGGTGAGAACGCGTCGGACTCATTCCTCACGGGCCCGCTCCCCGATGTTCTCGGGAAAGACCGCGCCCGCTTCGCAGGGAAGCGCACCCTCGTCGTCGGCATGGGACACTCCGCCGCCAACACCCTCCTGGCGCTCGCGGACCTCGCCGAGGAAGAAGACTCCACGAGCATCGTCTGGGCGATCCGCGGAGGCTCGGCCGCCCGGCTGTACGGCGGCGGGGACGCCGACGCACTCCCCGCGCGAGGGAAACTCGGTACCCGCCTCAAGAAACTCGTCGCTGACGGGAAACTCACCCTGGTCAACAAGTTCACCATCGACCGATTCACTCCAGCCGAATCCGCGATCACGGTGCACGGACGCTCAGCGGACCAACCGATGGAGCTGGAAGTCGACCACATCGTCGCGGCGACCGGCTTCCGCCCCAACCTGGAAATGCTGCGCGAGACTCGGCTCGACATCGACCCCGGAGTCGAAGCCCCCAGCAAGCTCGCGCCTCTGATCGACCCGAACTTCCATTCCTGCGGCACCGTTCCGCCTCACGGCGAAAAGGACCTCGCACACCCCGACGAAGGCATCTATCTCGTTGGCATGAAGAGCTACGGACGCGCACCCACCTTCCTCATGGCGACAGGCTACGAACAAGTGCGTTCCGTCGCCGCCGCGCTCGCCGGGGACCGGGTCGCCGCCGACCGCGTCCAGCTGGAACTGCCCGAGACCGGTGTCTGTTCATCCAGCCCCACGGTCGAGAACGCCGACGGCTCCGTCACCTTCGCAGACACGACGGGCTCATGCGGGACCGACGAGGGCGGCTGCGGAACGGCGCCCGCGCCCAAGGGTCTGTCCACCGGTGTGCTCCACGGATACTCGGGTGAACCGACCACGGTTCTCGAGCTCTCCGAAGCACGACCGAGGACAAGCTGTTGTGGTAGCTCGGACGCCAACGGCGAATCGTGACGACTGCGCCTCACACGCTCGACGTGTCCGGTCAGGCCACACCGAACCCGCCTGACCGGACACGTCGAAAGGGCCTGGCCGCCCTATGCGTCACCGAGATCACGAGCTGGGGCGTCCTCTACTACGCGTTCCCGGTCCTCGTCGGCAGCATCACCGTCACCGAAGGATGGTCGACGGTCGGTGTCATGGCAGGGTTCTCCCTTGGACTCGCGGCATCCGCGATCGCGGGGATCCCCGTCGGCCGCCTGATCGACAAACACGGCCCGAGACCCGTCATGACCTTCGGGTCAATCCTCGGCGTCGCCGCCGTCATCGGTATCGCCATGGCCCCCGACATCTGGTGGTTCGGATTGGCGTGGACGATCTCCGGAATCGCGCAGGCATGCGTCTTCTACAAACCCGCTTTCGCCGCTATCACCGGGTGGTACGGCCCCACCCGAGTCAAGGCCCTCACCGCGCTCACCCTTGTCGCCGGCCTCTCGAGCACCATCTTCGCGCCATTGACCGCCACACTCGTCGACCACACGTCATGGCGCACGACCTACCTGATCCTGGGCGTCATCCTGGCGGTCATCACGATTCCCGCACACGCCATCTACCTTCGAGTCCCGTGGGAACCCCACCAACACTCCGGCGCAAGCCACGACACCGTCGCCACAAGCACCAAGGCCGTGATCCGGTCGGCGCCGTTCATCACCCTCACCCTCGTCGTCATGGTCGCCACATTCGCCATGTTCGCCGTCACCCTCAATCTCGTACCCCTGCTCACCGAACACGGGATGTCCACCAGCCTCGCGGCGTGGGCACTCGGGCTGTGCGGAGCCGGACAACTGTTGGGCCGCGTCGGATACCACCGACTGTCCACACACACCACGCCCAGATTCCGCACCATAGCGGTCCTCGCCACAGCGGCGCTCGCCGTCGTCGTCATGGTGGCGACCATCGGTCAACCGATCGCGGTCATCGCCGCCGCAGTCGCATTTGGAGCGACGCGCGGCATCCTCACACTCCTGGAAGCCACGGCAGTCTCCGATCGCTGGGGGACCAACGCGTTCGGAACCCTTTACGGGATCTACAGTGCTCCTGCGACCGTAGCCATGGCCGTCACGCCGTTCGCTGGAGCGCTCCTCACCGAAAGGCTCGGAGGCAACGAAGCCCTCTTCCTGGCGATGGCCGGATTGCTCATCGTAGGCGCGATTGCCGCCGTGTCAACGAACCCAAAGCCGAGCGTTTCATGACTGCTGCCCGCCAGCGCACTTGATCAGTGATGGTCTGGAGATCAACAAGAAACGATGGTCTCACCGGGGGAGTCGAGCCGATGGACGACGCCTTCGGCAACCCATAGGCCACCTTTTAGGCCACCCGGCATAACAAAAGCCCCGGTCTCATTCCGAGATCGGGGCTTTCACCTGCGGTAATACTGGTGGACGATACTGGGATTGAACCAGTGACCTCTTCCGTGTCAGGCCCGGCCTGTTGATTCAACAAGCACCTTGGAAGGTGCTCTGAACCGGGTTAATGTCCAGCTCAAGCACGCTATTCGATGATGGTCAATATCGACCCATGTCAACGGCTGGTGCTGAGTTTCACCGACATTTGACCGACAGGGAGCGGCCACATGGGATACATCCGCAAGCGATCAAGCGCCAATGGGAAAACTCGTTATCAAGCGATCTATCAGGATTCCCGGGGCATGGACCACTCGGCCGGCACCTTCACTCATGTTCGACCTCCACACGACTCGTCGATGCCGAGGGGCAGGGTCACCGTCTGCTCGGCTGAGCAGATTCCTTTCGGCGATGAGCATTCGTGCGAGGGTGTCGAGCGATGGTCCACATGATCGAAGTACCGATCCCCAGGTAACCGTCGGATGAGGATCTTTGACAATATCGATCCAGCATGGACGCAGTGTGCCCTGGAGGTCCATTGTGCAGTCAAATCGACGGAGGACAGCCAGATTCCTTATGTTCCAACGAATGTCAAGCGTACGGGTCAGATCTCACGGTGATCGACATGGACATTCGATGGTCGCGGCAAACGTGTCACGAATCACATTACCTCGGAATGAATTGACGTATTTACAGTGATCGCTTAGGTTCTCAACGTTCGATCACTCCGGCACAGTGTTCGCGCACGAGGGCTTGCCCGTCCAGAATGTCCTCGCCTGCCCTGCCCCTCGGCGCTCGCGTGCGCCTAATCATGGTGGTCGCCCTGTGTCCGGAGTGAGTTATCGGTGCGCTCGTGAACGAGTGCCCACATTGATGTCAGCCGTCGTGTTGGCGTCCGTTCTGTTCGCGCCGTCGGCTGTTGCGGAGGAGCTCGCGGGATGCCAGTTCAACGATGTCGTCGACTTCAACGGTGACGGGTTCGAGGACGTCGCCGTCGCAGATGATCAGGCCGATGTTGACGGTATGGTCGCCGCTGGCCGGGTCCATGTGTTGTTCGGTGGGACTGTCGGCACGGTCACGCTGTCATTGGCGGATCCGTTCGTTCCCGGAGATCCCATCGGGGGCGGCCGATTCGGCACGGTGCTCGATACCTTCGATGTGAATCTCGATGGTTGCGACGACCTCGTCGTCGGAGCGCCATACGAGTCGGTCGATGGCGCGAATGAAGCGGGAGCCGTGTACGTCCTTCCGGGTTCACCGGCCGGCTTCGGAACCCAACCCACGACCCGATACACGCAGCAGGACTTTTCCGGCCTGGTCGCCGAGCAGGGTGACCAGTTCGGTTTCTCAATCGATGCAGCGCATCGGTTCGATGGGCTCCCGTACCTCGTCGTCGGTGCTCCTGGGGAAGCGATAGGTCCACTATCGAACGCAGGCGGTGTCCTGTTGTTGGCCGCTGGTGCCTCTACCTGGCTGCATCAAGACATCATCGGCATCGCGGGAGAAGCCGAGGCTGGTGACCGGTTCGGTCACGCCGTCGCCGCAGGCGAACGACACGTGGCGATCGGGGTCCCCGGGGAGGACATCGACGGATTCGCCGACGCGGGAATGGCCCACCTCTTCGGACACGACGTTGATCCATCCGCCGTTCTAGAGATCGCCGTCCTCAACCAGCGTGACGACGATCAGAGTGGCGCCATCGAGGAAGACGACCGATACGGCTGGTCGTTGTCGATGGAGTCCTTCGACGACGTCAGTATCGGTCGCTCAACGATCCTCGCCGTCGGCGCACCAGGGGAGGCGATCGGCGAGCATCAGGAAGCGGGGCGCGTCGTGTCTGCGGTGGTCGTTACGGCCACTGGAGCCGTACTTGAACAGGCGTCCATTCATCAAGCGGTCGATGGCGTCTTCGGCGCCTCCGAACCCGGAGACGAGTTCGGATGGACGGTCGAGATCGTGAACCGATCGCCCGAGGAGGTTCCGGAGTGGAGCGACCTCATGCTCGCGGTCGGAATTCCCGGGGAGGAAGGCGAGCCGCTTACGGACACGGGTGCGGTGCAGTTGTTCTCGCTGATCGGCGCGCCTGGTGATCACGACGTATGGGTCGACGCGACAGTGCTCGGACCCGAATGGACTGCCACGTCGGCAGCTCGGATGGGCGAACACATCGCGGCGTCGTCCACGCACCTGTACGTGGGCGATCCGGACGGAACCGGCGCCGTGTACCTGGTCTCGTGGACGAACCTCCTCCTCAACGGCACCGATCCGGTGCGCGTGATTCGGCCAGGTTATGACGGTGTTCCAAGCGCGGGAGCCGTCTCCTTCGGAACGGCGATGGTGTGATCGACATGACTTCAGTGAAGAACTCAACGTCCGGCGGCCTCTTGGCATTGGTGCTGACGACAACGTTGATCACGGCGACCGCAACGGCAGCTCATGCCGATCTCGAATGCCTCCCGTCCACATGGAGCGAGGCCGAGGCCGCCGAGAACGCCGTCGCCTGCGGCGGTGAAGTCGAAGTCGAATCGTTGAGAAGTGAGACCGCCGAGGTCTTCGCGCAGCCCGACGGTTCGTTCATCCGCGTCGAATCGATGGAGCCCGAGCGTGTTCGTTCGCCGTCCCGACGGTGAATGGGTCAGCGTCGATCCGACGCTCATCACCCGTCCGGACGGCTCCATGGGGCCGACGGCATCGACGATCGACCTGTGGTTCCCATCCGCTGGTACGGAGCCGACCGTCGTCACGCGGTTCGGTGACGATGAACTCGCTCTGACGCTCGACACCGGATCAGCGACCGTTCTTCCGGAACCCGTCATATCCGGGGACACCGCGACATACATCGATGTCGTTCCCGGCGTCGACCTCGTGCTCACGGCCGATGTCTCCGGGTTCTCGCACACTCTGATCGTCAAGACCCCCGAAGCGGCGACGAGTCCCGTCATTCGCGACGCCGTGTTCGAGACGACCACCACGGGACTCGATGTCACCGAAGGCGACGGTGAGACGGTCGAGGTCACCGACCCCGAAACCGGTTCGGTCGTTCTGACGAGCGGATCGGCAATGATGTGGGACTCCGCAGGTGATGACGTTACGCGAACCTCGTCGAATCAGGCGCCGCGCGTGGAACCGATGACGGTCTCGGTCACCGACGAGGCGATCACTTTGACGCCCTCTGCGGACATGCTCGACGATCCGTCCACCGTGTATCCGGTTTATATCGATCCGACGTGGACTTCGAAGGAGAGCGCGTACGCGACGCTCACCGACAACGAAGGGTCGGTGTACAACCAGCCGCATCCCCCGGTCAATGCCGACGAAGGCAAGCTCAAGGTCGGTTTCACCGACTTCGACAAGGTCTTCCGAGCCCGCTCGCTGCTCCGGATGCCCCTGTCGAACGTCAACGGCAAGATCATCGAAAGCGCGACGTTCTCGACGACCCAGGGATGGTCCGCATTGGGGTGCGGCCAGTCTGCGGCGACCGGCCTGTACGCGATTCCGACATTCAGCGCTGGCACCACGTGGTCGACCAGTTGGAACTCATCCGGAAGCGGATGGAGCGATCGACTCGACACCAACAGCGAAGTCCGGCGCAACGGCGACACGTGCGCCCCGCGTCCCGTCGAGTGGACCGCGACGAGCGCCGTCAGGGACGCCGTGGCGAGCAACGACAAATACATCTATCTCGGACTCAAAGCGGAGAACGAGTCGAACCACAACGCCTGGAAGAAGTACCGATTGGATGCGGAACTCCGCATCGCATACAACACCCCTCCAGGTACTCCGTCCAGCGCGACGATCGACGGCGACGCCTGCGTCTCAGGGGACCAGCGTCCGGTCACGAGCGACTCGACTCCCACCTTCAAGGCCCGGGTCACCGACACCGACGAGGACACCTTGACAGCCGGTGCGTGGTGGAAGCCCGTGTCGGAGGACTGGACCTCAGCTGTCGGCGTTACGCAGGATCGCCTCAAGACCAACACGTACCTGTCGACGTCCCCCTCCGATCCGATCTCGGACGGAACGTACTCAGCGAGATTCCGGACGACCGACGCGAAGGGGGCCAGCGGCCCCTACCTCAACTGTGAATTCACAGTCGACACTGTCGCGCCGTCGGCCCCGACGGTGCAGTCCACCGACTATCCCGACGAGACGACGAGCAAGGACGGCGCCGGAGGCATCGGCCAGACCGGATCGTTCACGATCGTCGGACCACCCTCTACTGAGGACATCGATGGCTACCTCGTCACGTTGAACGAAGAGGACCCGACACGAGGAGACCGTGTTCCGCTGGCGGGCCAACAGACGTCCATGTCGGTGACCCCGACTCGCGCCGACGCGAACGTTCTGCGGGTCTGGTCGACGGATATGGCCGGCAACCTCAGCACTCCGACCGTGTACCGATTCATCGTCGACAAGAACTTCACGGATCCGGTGGCGCGCTGGTCGCTCGAATCACTCGACGGCGGGCTCGCCGTCGACGACTCCGGCAACGGTCACGACCTCACCGGCGCTCCCGTGCCCCAGTCGGCGCCCGGCCGGCTGGGCGTCGACAAGAGCGCCGCCTTCGACGGTGGAACGGCGCTCCACACGAACGCCGCCGTCGTCGACATGACACAGAGTTTCTCGGTTTCGGCATGGGTTCGTCTGGAGTCGCGCTCGGTCGACCGGACCGTGATGAGCGTCAAGGGCAACGATGTGAGCGCGATGTACCTCAAGTACCGCGCCTCGTCCGATCGCTGGCTGTTCACGGTCCCGTCAACCATCGACGGGACTCCCACCTGGGCCGACGTATGGTCCACAGGGGCCCCCGGGATCGGAGTCTGGACGCATCTGCTCGCGGGATACGACGCGGCGACGGGTGAGTTGTTCCTGTACGTCGACGGTGCACTCCAAGGCCGTACGACGGCGATTCACACCGTCGACGTCCCCGGCGAGCTGTGGGTCGGAACCGCCGCATACGCCAACGACAACCGTCAAGGCTGGCTCGGACGTCTCGACGACCTTCGAATCTGGGACCGGGTCGTCGTTCCTTCGGAGGCGGGAGTCTATGGGAAACAAGCAGCGAAGGCTGCTCGATGGAAACTGAACGGCATTTCGGGCACCAGCACCGACGACGACACTGTGTACGGCAATAGTCTTACATGGACGAACGGTGTCGGCTCGGGAGCCGATGGTACTTCGGCGTCATTCGATGGCAGTGGCTGTGCTGTGTCGGACGTGATCGTGCCGACCGCCTCGTCGTTCTCGGTGTCGGCTTGGGTCTTCTTGGAGGACAAGCGAACCGATCGCGTCGCTGTCGCCCAGTCCGGAACTGTCGCGTCCGCGTTCACCATCGGATATGACGCAGACCTTGATGACTGGGCGTTCACCGCGTCGGCGTCCGACTCGTCCGGCTCGCCCGAAGCCGCAGCGTTCGGTCATGGTGCACTGATTCGACAGTGGACGCATCTGGTCGCGGCGTACGACGCGAGCGACGGAACCGTCCAGATGTACGTCAACGGCAGTCTCACCGGCACCGCCGACATCGGTCCTGGATGGGACGCGCCCCGAGGGATCACCGTGGGGTGCGCCGATCCGGGCGGCGAGCCGCGATCGCAGTGGCTCGGCGGAATCGACGACGTTCATGTCTTCGGCGGCACCATTGGTGAGACGACGACATTGACTGACTCGGAGACCGTCACCGACGTGATGGCCGGCGCCGATCGACTTAGCGGCGACATTCCCGACGTGGACCGGACACCGTCCGACATCTATACATTGGATTTCGACGCCGGATACGCGACGTTGTCCGCGTTGACGGCGAAGGCCGGCTCCTGGTCCGACCAGATCGTGTGGCAGTCGTCCACCTCGGACTACTTCGACTTTTACACGACGATGACACAGCTCGACGTCAACGGGGACGGCCTCGACGACGTGGCGTTGATTCATGAACGCCACGAGTACTACAAGTCTCCGACCTCGACGAACTCCGTCATCTCCGCGCGGTACGTCACCGTTGAGGTGCTCATACGGGACGAGTACGGCCTGTGGGAGCAACCTCCGGCCCAGCTCGACAGCACCATGGCGCCGTCTGACGGTACGCCCGCGCCGCCCGGCCCGTGGATGCCCGCCGCCACCTACATCACGGCGGGCGACATCGACGGCGACGGCGACGACGATCTCGTGGCGACCCCGGACGGCCGCTCCTGCACGGGTTCGCCCCGGCTCTTCACCGCGACCGACGGTTCGCTGGCGAGTCCGGTCGGCATCGACGTGACCGACTCGATCGATTGGTGCCTGGCGACGAATCCCGAACCGAGCCTCTCCGACGTCAACGGGGACGGTGCAGCGGATCTGACCGTCTACGGGACGGCGGCGAGCGGCATCGGAGCGCGCGTCGCGACGTATCGCGCCGACGGTGCAGATGGTCTCTCGGCTCCCTCCGTGACCTGGAGTTCGACATCCCATGAGTGGAATTCTGGCCTCGTCGACGTGACGACCGGCCACGTCAACGCTTCTGTCGACGATGACCGCGCGCACCCCGACACGGGGGTCGTCGGACCGGGATTCATCGATCGCGGTGTCATGCGTCGAGTCAACTCGACCGGGTCCTGGCGTTTCGACGTGTTCATCACGGTTCCCTACTCAACTGGTGCCGAAAATCCGGTCTCGGCGGTAACCCCGACGGTTCCCGTCGACGCCGAAAGGGCGGACGCGCATCTCATGGACGTCGACGGGGACGGCGACGCCGACCTCGTAGTCGTCTACCGCAGCGACACCACCTCGATCTGGCTCTACAGCAACGACAACGGTGATTTCGGGCCGGAACAACTGGCATGGGAGTCATCGTGATCAGTTCGCCGAAATCTCGTCCATTCAGCTCGACAACCTCGGCACAGGAGAACTCGATGTCCGCCCCGGTTCTGGAACTGGACCCCCACGCATCGGCCATGCGCCGATTCCGAGACACGGCCATGATGGGAATCAGCCTTGCGATGGTGCTGAGTCTCCTGTCTTACATCCCGAGCCTTCCCGAGATGCCGTGGAACCACGATGATCCGGCGCCGGTCGAAGCGGTCGAATCGCATTCAGCGACGGTGACCGAACCGGGGAAGGACCCGACCGCCGACACGACTATGGGCGAGGCCCCCCCGGAACCGGAGTGGCCGATCACGGCCCGACGGACAGTGACCAGTGAAGCGACCGTCGAGGTCGGCGGACTGCCGATCGCGGTCACGGCGATGGATTCCGTCGACGTCGTCGTCCACGATCAAGAGTTCAGTGACAACTTCGGAATCGACGGCGTCGTCGTCGATCTCGACGGTGATGTCGCGTCGATGACCGTGGACTACTCGTCGTTCGCGACGGCCTTCGGCGCCGACTGGTCGACACGGCTTCGCATCGTCGAACTGAACGACTGCGACCGTGAAGGAGTCTGCGACTTCGAGCCGGTGGCGTCCGCCAATGACGTCACCGAGTCCACTGTGACTGCCGATGTGAACGGCGATGGCCGATTCGCCGTCATCGCCGCGGCGTCCGGCCCATCGGGCGATTATGGAGCGTCGTCGCTGTCCGCGTCCCAGGCATGGTCTGCGGGTGGTGCGGCAGGCGACTTCAGTTGGTCGTATCCCGTTCCGGTCCCCCCGGGAATCGGAGGCCCGGAGCCGACCGTCCTGCTGTCGTACTCGTCCCAGTCCGTCGACGGTCGCACTGCGGCATCGAACAACCAGCCGTCCTGGATCGGTGAAGGTTTCGACTACCAACCCGGATTCATCGAGCGAAAGTACATTCCGTGCGCCGAGGACATGGGAGACGGGGCGAACAACGTCCAGAAGACCGGTGATCTCTGCTGGTTCGACGACAACGCGTTCATGTCCGTCGCCGGCACGTCGACCGAACTGATCAAGGACGCCGACACGGGCGAATGGCGACCGAAGTCCGAAGACGGATCCCACATCGAGCTCAAGACCGGGGGCCCCAACGGCGACGACGATGGCGAGCACTGGGTCGTCACCACATTGGATGGGACCAAGCTCTGGTTCGGCCGGAATCAGCTTCCCGGCTGGACCGACGGCGCCGCCGTGACGAACTCCGTTCTGACCGCGCCGGTCTTCGGGAATCACAGTGGGGAGCCGTGCAACGCGTCGACTTTTGCCGGGTCAGACTGCCGTCAAGCATGGCGTTGGCAGCTCGATTACGTCGAGGACGCCTGGGGGAACACGTCCAGCTATTGGTACGGCAAGGACACGAACCGATATGCGCGCAACGCGGACCAGGCCGACGCCGTGTCGTATGACCGCGACGGGTACTTGAAGCGCATCGACTACGGAACCACGAGCACCACCGCCTATGGCAAGGCGGCGTATCAAGTTCTGTTCACCACTGCGGATCGATGCATCGAGAACTGTGCCGAGAAGAAGGAGGCGAACTGGCCCGACACCCCGTGGGACCAGGAATGCGTCGACGGTCCCTGCACCGACAACTACTCTCCGACGTTCTGGTCGACCCGTCGACTGTCCACGATCGCCACCCAGGCGCTCGCGGGGACGACCTACCGGCCCGTCGACACGATCACCCTGCGGCACTCGTTCCGGAATCCCGGCGACGGGACCCGCGCGGGTCTTTTCCTGGAGGGAATCACCCGCACGGGCCACACCGCGACTCCGGCGATCACGCTCCCGGAGGTGACGTTCACCGGAATCCAGCTGCCGAACCGGGTGGACGGGATCGACAACGCACCGCCGATGAACTGGTTCCGGATCGGTTCGATCCGCACCGAATCCGGCGGCGAGATCGGTGTTCATTACGCCGACGCCGAGTGCACCCCGGACACGGTCCCCGACGAGCCGGGGACGAACACCGCGCGATGCTTCCCGGTCTGGTGGACCCCCGCCGACTACGGGGACCCCGACATGGACTGGTTTCACAAGTACGTCGTCGACGCCGTGACGATGCACGACCACACCGGCGGTTCGGATTCTCCTCGGACCGTCACTCGTTACGAGTATTCCGGCGGCGGTGCCTGGCATTACGAGGACGGCAACGGCCTCATCAAGAAGAAGCTCCGCACCTGGTCGCAGTGGCGCGGGTACGAGTCGGTACGAACCATCGTCGGCGATGACGACGACAGCCCCATCGTCGCAGAGACGGTTTTCCACCGTGGGATGCACGGGGACAAGGATCCCGACGGCGGAACGAAGGACGTGAGCGTCGCAGCCAGTGACGGAACATCGGCCGTCGATCATGACGAATTGACGGGTCGCACACGAGAGGCAAAGAGTCTGGACAGTGCGACCGGTGAGGTGATCGCCCGACAGATCACCGACTATTGGAGGTCGGACCCGACTGCGAGTCGTGATGTCGCTGGCCGCACCGTCAGTGCCCGTTTCGTGAACGTGTCGGCGGTCCAGGAGGCGACATTCCTCGACGAATCGCGTGGTTGGCGATCATCAAACGCACACTTCTCGTACAACGAGTGGGGGCTTCCCGCATCGAATCACGTCGATGGCGACCCTTCCTCTTCTTTGGACGATACTTGCACGACGACTGAATACATCCACAATGAATCAACGGGGATCGTCGCTCCCTCCGTGGTCGTGTCGACGGCATTGCCATGCGACGTGGAGCCGAGTTCGACTGATGATGTCCTTGGCATTACGCGAGTCTCGTACGACGGGGCCGCGTTCGGTGTCCCACCGGTGCGCGGCGGGGCGACGTCGGTTGAGGTCGCCGCCGAATGGTCGCCGACCGGTGCTCGATTCGTTACGACCCGAACGGCAGTTTATGACGCGCATGGCCGTGTCACGTCGAGCACCGATGAGACAGGCGCGACGTCGTCAACGGCATTCGTGCCAGTGGCAGGTGCACCCGTCCGGTCGGTGTCCCAGACGAATACGTTGGGGTGGAAGCAGACCACCGCGGTCGATCCGTTGCGTGGTCATGTGAACAACGCCGTCGATCTCAACGGCAAACGTACCGATGTCGAGTACGACGCTCTCGGGCGCACGCTGAAGGTCTGGTTGCCGGACCGATCGAAGACGACTCAGACGCCGAATGTCGAGTACTCGTACGTCATCAGTCAGGTCGAGCCCTCGTCGGTGACCACGAAGACCCTCATCCACAACGGCTCGTATGTGTCGAGTGTGGTCCTGTACGACTCGCTGCTGCGTCAGCGGCAGCAGCAGACGCCCGCCGTCGGTGGAGGGAGGGTCGTCACCGATCAGTTCTACGATTCGGTCGGACGTCCGTTCCGGTCGTATGACGGCTGGTTGGAGAACACTGCCGGTCCGTCGACGACGATCGTCGCTCCCGACTCGGAGGCGATGCTGGCATCGGTCAGCGTTCAGGAGTACGGGAGCCGCGGTCAGTTGACTGCGGACGTGTTCCAGTCCTTGGGTGCGGAGCGCTGGCGAACGTCCTATGTCCAGGCCGGTGATCGTACGACGGTAATCCCTCCCGAAGGGGGAGTCGTTCGGACGGTCGTCACCGACCTGTTCGGACGGACCGTCGAGGATCGGATCCATGAGGGTCGGACGCCCGACAGTCCGTTCTCGTCGACGTTCTACGAGTACGACCGTGCGTCGCGGTTGACGTCGATCACGGACATGGTCGGTAACGAGTGGACCTACGAGTACGACTTCCGTGGCCGTATGACGTCATCGACGGATCCGGACAGCGGTGAGGTCTCGGCCGTGTACGACGACGCGAACATGCTCACGTCCACTACGGACGCACGCGGTGAGACGTTGGCGTACACCTACGATGCGCTCGGTCGGATGACGTCGGTGCGGGACGACACGGTGGACGGTCCGTTGCGCGTCGAGTACTCGTTCGACACTGTGGCGGGTGCGAAGGGGCTTCCTGCGGCCGCGACCCGTTACGTCGATGGCAAGGGGTATACGACGGAGACGACGTCGTATGACGATCTCTATCGTCCCTTGGTTTCGCGGGTCACCATTCCCGAGGGCCATGGTGAGTTGTCGGGCACGTACATCATGGCCGACACGTACAAACAGGACGGGTCTATTCGCACCATGGGCTATCCGAACGTGGGTGGCCTTTCCAGTGAGACTGTTCAGTACTACTACGACGAGGAGCTGGGCCTTCCGTACCAGCTCGGTACGAACATCGGCAGCGCGTATGTTGTCGACACGCAGTACAACGCGTTCGGGATGCTGCAGCGGATCGAGCAGTCCGCGAGCGTCATGACCTCGGGTTCGGTCTATCAGACGTTCGAGTACGAGGCCGACACCCGTCGACTGTCGCGAATGGTGGTGAGCCGGTCGTCGGTGTCGCCGAACCGGTTGCAGGAACTGTCGTTCGAGTACGACGACGCGGGAAACGTCCTCAGTGTCACCGACAAACCCGAGGTCGAGACCGGCATCGTCGGTCGCAACGAACGGCAGTGCTTCGAATATGACCACCTGCGTCGCCTTACGGAAGCGTGGACGCCCGCGAGCGATGACTGTGCCGCGGGGCCGTCCGGCTCCGATCTCGGTGGGCCGGCGCCGTACTGGCAGTCCTATTCGTATGACGCCACGGGGAACCGCGCCCAGCGGGTCGAGCACGCCGCCCCTGGGACACCGCAGACGACGACAGTCGACTACGCCTATCCGGCGGCGGGTGCGGCTCAACCGCACACGTTGACGAGCACGGAGACGGCCGTCACCGGATCGACCGGGAGTTTCACCCACACCTACGCGTACGACGCCTCGGGCAATATGACGCGTCGCCCGGACGGTGCCGGGAAGCTTCAGGATCTGGCCTGGAACGCCGAAGGGCGTCTGGAGTCGGTGTCCGACACCGATTCCGGGGTGGAACTCGCGTCGTACATATACGACGCCGCCGGTCAGCGGTTGATCGCGAAGGACGCCTCCGGTGAGACGTTGTACCTCGGTCGCACCGAGGTGCACCAGAAGGCGGACACCGGAGAGGTCACCGCCAAGCGGTACTACGTCCATGCGGGAATGACCGTCGCCGTCAGGTCCACTGAGGGTGGTTTGACGTGGTTGACGGCCGATCAGCAGGGCACGAACTCGCTGGCGGTTGATGCGGAGACGATGGAGGTCGAGCAGCGTCGTCAGGACCCGTTCGGGAATCCGCGTGGCGCGGAGCCGGGCGCGTGGCCGGATGACCGTGGGTTCGTCGGCGGGATCATCGATCCGACGGGGTTGACGAGCGTCGGTGCGCGGGAGTACGACCCGGATCTGGGCCGGTTCATCTCCGACGACCCGGTGTTCGATGTGTCCGAGCCGCAGTCGTGGAACGGGTACGCCTACGCCAACAACTCGCCGATCAGCTTTTCTGATGCATCGGGGACGAAGTGGGATGGGCTGCCGGTCGGTGGTGGCGGTGGCGGTGGCGGTAGTGGTCAGGGGGTCGAACCGTTCTTTGAGTTCCTGTGGGACTTGACGGGCATCCCGGATGCGATCGCGCTGGCGGGTGCGATCGCGAACGGTGATTGGGCGACTGCAGGCACGATGCTCGTGTCGATGGCGGTCGAGAACGGCCTCAACAGGATTCTGCCGGGCTTCGGAAAGATCGGTAAGGAATTCCTCTGGAAGCAGGGCAAGTCACTCGTCGAGTGGGTGAAGAAAACGTTCGGGCTCGGCCAGAAGGACGCCGAAGACTTCGCCGACGCGGTCGAGGACGCCGCTGACGGCCCGAAATCGGACCCACCAAGAACAGACCCCGGCGACACCGACACACCGAAAGAAACACCAGACAGTCCCGACAAACCTAAGAAGGACCCTGAACCCGACCAAGAACCGCCAGCGACCAAAGACGACCCGAAGAAACCCGAAGACGACGGCAATCACAACTGCAACTGTTTCGTCGAGGGCACCCCGGTGTCGATGGCCGACGGTTCACAGAAACCGATCGAAGAGATCGAGCCTGGCGACGAAGTCGTCACACTCGACACCGAGACCGGTGAACAGGAGAACCACGTCGTCACGGCCTTGTTCTCCAAACAGGCCGACACGCTCCTGGAGATCACCGTCGTCGACGCGTCGACCGCCAGCGACGAGGAGACACTCGGGGACCTGATCGCGTCGGAGGCAACCGGAACCGACCCACCCCACAGTAGTGACGGCGACGAGACCGACCTACCGGACGACGCCCAGTCGTTCACGGTCACCCCCGAACACCCCTTCTGGGAACCCACCGAGGAGACCTGGACAGAGGCCGGCGACCTCACCCCCGGCGACACCCTCCTCCAACGCGACGGCGACCTCCTCGTCATCGTCAGCATCACCACACTGGACAGTGACACATCGTTCACCGTCTACAACTTCACCGTCGACACCACCCACAACTACTACGCCACCACCGTCGACACCCTCGTACACAACTGCGGCGAAGTTCCCTATGATTACACAGATCTCGGCAAGAAGGCCTTCGAACATCGCATGGCGAACAGAACATCTCCGGGCCGAAACGTCGCAGCAGCGAAAGTCAATGGTACCGATAAAATCTATTACGGTATTAGTGACGGCGCTGGATTCCATTCTGAAGACTTTATTCTGGAGGAGGTCATTAAAGACGGATTCTTGGGCGACGATATCGTGGAACTGTATTCCGAACGTAGCCCTTGCAAAGGTAGGTGTGACATGTTGCTTGCTGAAGCTGCACCGAATGCGAAGATCACATGGACTGTTCTGGCTGGACCAGGGTCTTATCTGTCTCTGAAAACGCACATAGGCAATGCCTTTGAGGCGCGGCGGCGGAGGTGATTTATGAGTTGGGAGAATTTTGTTGATGATTCGGAGTTGTCGGCGTGGCTTCATCAGATGTATGACGAGGTTCGGGGTTTGTGGGATGGCCTAGGTTTGCCTCACGACACATGGGATCGCGACGAGTCGGTTTCCCATGAGATCGACGTGGAGTATGGGGCGGTGTTCGTTCATTGGGGTAATGCTTGGGTGCAACGCGAGTTGGCGTTGGATTGGGATATGTGTGTCCGCCTTTGGTCGCGGATGTATCCGGTCGTGTCGATGGTGTTGCGGGATCATGGGTTTGTTGCGGCGATCGAGGATCCGATGGAGTTCGATGACCCGATGGTGGTGGTGCGGGATCGGGTTGGTGAGTGTGTTCCGGTCGGGTTGCGTCGTCGTGTGGGCCGAGCGGGTGCGGGGGTTGGCGTTTCGTGTGACGTGAACGGTGAGGTTGCTCGGGTGGTGGAGGTGTTGGGGTGGGTGCCGTTGCCTGTGGCGGATCGGGACGGTCCGGGCGTCGTCGTCGGTGTTGCGGACGGCAGGGTGGTGGTGTGTTGGCGGTCGGGGAGGGATTGCCGGTCGATTGAGTCTCATGTGGTCGAATGTNTGTGTGAGGTGTGTTGGCTTGATCGGGCGGTNGTGGAGACGATGAATGCCGCGGTGCGGGATGTGTTGGGGATTGCGGGTTTCGATACGGCGCTCATTGACGACACGGGGTCGGGGGTGTTCGGGTGGGTGGCTGTCAACGGGACGATGGAGACTGGATGAGTGGATTGTCTGCGGAGTCGGTGCGGACTTTGGAGTCAGCGGGGTGGTTTCCGGGGCGTCGGGTGGATGTGACGGGGCTCTGCGCGAAGCTCGAGGGTGAGGGGTTCGTTGTTCATGGGGTGGCGCGTCGGTTCCTGGCGGAGTTCAGCGGGTTGAGGATTCCGGCGTATGAGGGAGGGAATACGCGGGCGCGGGAGGCGATCGACTTCAACCCGATTCGCATGGTGGGTGAGGATGATCGGTTCATCGAGTGGGGTCAAGATGTGGGTGAGGCGATCACTCCGATCGGAGAGTTGGATCAGGGTCAGTTTCTTTTGGGGATCGGTGAATCCAGCACGATCTATTCGGTCATCAACTGGCTGGGATCGTTCGGATCAGGTATCGAGGGCCTGGAGAACTTGATTCTGGGAGTCATGCCCGAAACCATCGGATAAGGGTCGGGCCCCCCGAGCATTCACGCGCTTTAGTTCGTCGGGTCGGTGTTGGCAAGAGCACCGGCCCGACGGTTTGTCCACTCGAGAATCGCTCCTAGTCTCCGCAGGCACCACATTATGATCGATAGTGGACGGGTTGTGGAAGCTCGGCCGAGAGGGAGATCCTCCGGGATCTGATCGCGTCGGAGGTCACCGGCACCGACCCACCCATCCAGTAGTGACGGCGATGAGGTCGACCTACCGGACGACGCGCAGGCGTTCACGGTCACCCCCGAACACCCCTTCTGGGAAACCCACCGAAGAGACCTGGACAGAGGCCGGCGACTGAACCCCCGGCGACACCCTCCTCCAACGCGACGGCGACTTCCTCGTCATCGTCAGCATCACCACACTGGACAGTGACACATCGTTCGCCGTCTACAACTTCACCGTCGACACTCTCGTACACAACTGCGGCGAAGTTCCCTACAACTCAACGGATCTCGGCAAAGCCGTGTCGCGGTCGCTGCGACCGGCTACTGCCAGAAGCGGCTCCAAATGCAAAGATTACATGGAGCCTTTTTCATCCTGTCGGAGATCCGTTGGGCTGCAGTGGATCTGGGATTCTTTGGGTGTAGTTCTGGTGTGGATTGTGGCCGGGTGTGGGCATGAAGAAAGCTCCTGATACAACGACGAGTGTCTAAGCCAGCCGTCTCACAGGAGCTTCCCGTCTTGTTGTATCAGGCGTGTTTGCCGTTGTCGTCATCGACCCTCCGGTTCGTGGCGGGCGTGATCCGTTCCCACCTGCGGGAGAACAAGATCCGGTGGCGGAGTCTTTCTGCTGGTCAGCAGGCGTTGATGACGCTCGTGTATCTCCATAAGGGTGAGACGTATGCGTGTGTGGGGGCGGGCTTCGGAGTGTCGGCGTCGACGGTGTTCCGGCGGGTGAACGAGACGATTTCCCTGGTAGCGGCCCGTGCACCCAGTTTGCGGAAGGTGCTACGACGCGCGAAACGCTGCGGATTGCCCCAAAGGGATCCTCGACGGCACGTTGATCCACTGTGACAGGGTCGCGGTCGACCGTCCGTACTATTCGGGGAAGCACCGTACCCACGGGGTGAACGTACAGGCCATCACCACCCCGACCGGTGATCTGTTGTGGACTTCGGGTCATCTTCCTGGGTCTGTTCATGACACGGCCGCTGCGCGGATCTGGATGATCCCAGAGCAGCTGAAGGCCGCGGGCATGCCGGCCCTCGCGGACAAGGGCTACATCGGACTCGACGACCAGAACATCGCGACGCCGTGGAAGGGCCGACGCAAGCCAGGGAAGAAGAAGCGGCAGAACCGGATCCAAGCAGAGCTTCGAGCCCCCGGAGAACGCGGCTTCGCCGAACTCAAGAGGTGGTGGATCTTGCGGCGTTTGCGCTGTTCAACCCACCGAGCCACCGACATCGTCCGCGCCATCACCGTCATCAACCACACAGGATGAAAAAGGCTCCTTATGTTCCAACGAATGTCAAGCGTACGTGTCAGATCTCACGGTGATCGACATGGACATTCGATGGTCGCGGCAAACGTGTCACGAATCACATTACCTCGGAATGAATTGACGTATTGACAGTGATCGCTTGGGTTCGTCGGCGGGATCATCGATCCGACGGGGTTGACGAGCGTCGGTGCGCGGGAGTACGACCCGGATCTGGGCCGGTTCATCTCCGACGACCCGGTGTTCGATGTGTCCGAGCCGCAGTCGTGGAACGGGTACGCCTACGCCAACAACTCGCCGATCAGCTTTTCTGATGCATCGGGGACGAAGTGGGATGGGCTGCCGGTCGGTGGTGGCGGTGGCGGTGGCGGTAGTGGTCAGGGGGTCGAACCGTTCTTTGAGTTCCTGTGGGACTTGACGGGCATCCCGGATGCGATCGCGCTGGCGGGTGCGATCGCGAACGGTGATTGGGCGACTGCAGGCACGATGCTCGTGTCGATGGCGGTCGAGAACGGCCTCAACAGGATTCTGCCGGGCTTCGGAAAGATCGGTAAGGAATTCCTCTGGAAGCAGGGCAAGTCACTCGTCGAGTGGGTGAAGAAAACGTTCGGGCTCGGCCAGAAGGACGCCGAAGACTTCGCCGACGCGGTCGAGGACGCCGCTGACGGCCCGAAATCGGACCCACCAAGAACAGACCCCGGCGACACCGACACACCGAAAGAAACACCAGACAGTCCCGACAAACCTAAGAAGGACCCTGAACCCGACCAAGAACCGCCAGCGACCAAAGACGACCCAAAAAGGACAAAGAAGACGACGGGCCGCCCAAGGATAAGACCGAAGAAACAGCTGAGCCTGATGTTGGGCTGGATTGCTGCCGCACCTCATCGAAGTACCAGGACATTACAAACCGCGGTGCTAATGCAAGAAATGTAGAAACTGATGTCGGTCCCACTGAGTTCGGAAAGACTCTTGAGCTCAACGGATGGACGCGTATCGATCATGGTCATGGAATTAACTATGTGAAGGGAGAACTTCGATACTATTTGCGAAGCAAGGCCAAGAGTGTCGACGGATGGACGGCAGACTATTATGCACTCGGTCGGAAGAAAGCTGTCCTCAAAATCAGACTCGGAAGTGACTTATGCCTGACAAGAGTAAGCCGGTGGCGGGTCTTGCTGAGTACCTCGCGGTGCGGTCTCGGTGTGCGAGGGTCTTCGATCTTGATGCCAGGTTTCCTGACCAGGTGTTCAGGAGGCCTGCCGGTGATTCGTTGTTCTGTGAGTTTGACGTGCTTCTCACCCCGGAGTTGTGGCCTGCGTTGTGCGCGATGGCTCGGTGGCATGGGGATGACCAGATCGATCTGATGGTCCTCGAGCCGGACCTGGATGGGTATCTCGCCGAAGGGTTGGGGTATCCGGTGCGGTCGCTGTCAGCCGATGCCAGCGAGGACGACTATTGGGATGCGGTCGGGTTCACCTCGACGACGGCTGACGACTTTTCGTGGTCGTTCACGGTCTCGGCGATCGTGGTCGCGATAACCGGAGCGTCCGCCAAGTGGGGATGCTGGGCCGATAGGGATCCCGAGTTGGCGGTGTTTCAAGGCTTCCTCGACGCACCGACTCGCAGTGAATGGTACGACCGCTTTGGGCCATTCCTGGACGTATCGGGAGCGTTGGAGGTATACCACCCGACGGCGATTGTCGGCCGCACCGTTCCGGAGTCTTTCGTCGGCCCCATGGCCGCCAACTATGGTCTTTCTCCGAAGTGGAGAGACCAATGGCAAGGCCCCGATTACATGGGAAGTGGAAGGCAGTCGTGGCGTGAACTCCCCTGGGTGTCGTAGCAGAATCCCGACAAGGTCATTGAGCCTTTTTCATCCTGTGTGGTTGATGACGGTGATGGCACTCTTTGATCGTTGGACGGACGGCGCCGAAAAGCTTCCGCTTCCAACGGATAAGTTTTCTGATCATCTCAAACGCAACGATGGTACGCGGATGCTGTGGCGGCTCGAATCGAATTCTGGTGGTGTAACCATCGATATCGTCGTAGGCGACGGCATAAGTCGTAAAGTGCATTTGCCGAAACGGAAATGAGGGTATTAAGTCTTATGAGTTTGGAGGGTGAAGCCAATGAGGTTCTTGCTGATGGGTTTTATGACTGGGTCCCGTTGGATTATGTGATGATCGGAGCTAAATGTTACGCGGAGGAGTCGGGCAT
Organism: Stackebrandtia soli; assembly: GCF_965137155.1. NCBI lineage: Bacteria > Bacillati > Actinomycetota > Actinomycetes > Glycomycetales > Glycomycetaceae > Stackebrandtia > Stackebrandtia soli. The sequence continues at coordinate 104,187 of NZ_CBCRZX010000001.1, read as the reverse complement.
ACCGAAGGAGGATGCGTTTCGGGAGCTGATCGCTTATTTGTTGGGTGAGGGTTTGATGGTGGTGGGCGAGCTCGGTAATGGGTTCGAGGTGTGGGATATCAGTATTGATGAGGCGATTGGTCATTCCATGCGGGTTCTGGTGGCGACGGATTGGTTTCCGGCTGGGGAGGGTCCTTGGTTCAAGAATACTGAGAAGGGGGATCGGCGGGGTGAGGCGCATGAAGAGTGGGAGCGGAGTCAGGATGCGGGGACCGCGTTATCCGCTCGGCAACGCGCGTCGGTGAAGGTTCGGTGGTCGTGCGGTAGTGGGTGTATCAGGTGTGTTCGATGGGGGTGGTTGACGCCGTGATTGATATGGGTGTGGCGGTACCGGAGTCGGTGCGGACGTTGACGGTGGCGGGGTGGTTTCCGGGTTCTGGGGTTTTCGGTGGAGGCGGTGTCCGTTTTTGAGCGGTGGTGGTTGATGGATGTCAAGCGTGGTGTGGACCGGGTCTTCCGGTTTGCTGGGCCGGACCCTGAGGGTCGTGATGTGTCGGTGGTGATCACGGTGCCCGCGTCGGGGTGGATGGAGGGACGTATCGACATTCGACAGGAGTACGGAATTGTCCCGTTGGACGTGCTGGCGTGGATTCTTGATCGTCGCTCGAGGCGCTTTCGCTCGAAGTGAGAAATGACGGCGGTGGAGGTGCTGTTATGCGTTGGGAGAATTTCGTTGATGATCCAGAACTGTCGGCGTGGCTTCATCAGATGTATGAGGACATCTTGGGGTTGTGGGAGGGTTTGGGGCTGCCTAAAGGTTGCCTTGTTGCGTGAGGTGGGGTTGGGTCGTTGTGCTGGGTATGTTCGTGTTGAGTGTTGATGAGCCGCAGTGGATCAGGGTGTTTTCGGGGTTGTCTCCCAGGCAGTTCGACCGTCTGGTGTCGATTGTGGCTGATCGTGGTGGGGTGCGGATCGCTGATGGCCGGGCGTGCAGGCCGTGGTCACTGCGCCTGGCCGACCGGGTACTGCTGGTCGCGGTGTACCTGCGCACGAACCTGACTCATCGGCAGATCGCGCCACTGTTCGGCGTTGACAAGTCGGCGGTCAACCGGATCATCGCCTCGTTGGAGCCGTTGCTGGCACTGGAAACCACACCCATTGCCGACACCGCAGGGAAGGTGTTCATCGTTGATGGCACCGTGATACCCGTCCACGACGCGACCGTGGCCGACGCGTCGAAGAACTACCGCCGCAGCGCCAACCTGCAAGTCATGATCGATGCCGACACCTGCCTGGCCATCGCCGTAGCCGGACCGCTCAAAGGCTCCAGGCACGACTCACACGCCTACACCGAGTCCGGAATCGAGGCCGCCGCCGGTACCGCCGCGGTCATGGCCGACGGAGGCTACCAAGGTAACGATGTGATCATGCCGTACCGCAAACCCATTGGCGGGCAATTGAAACCCTGACAACACGACCTCAACCGGGTTCACAAGCGAATCCGCGCCCGCGTCGAACACGCCCTCGCCGGCACCAAAAACTGGACCATCATGAGGAACTGCCGCCTCAAAGGCGACGGAGTCCTCCACACCGCAAACGCCGCCGCCCTCATGCGCAACATCACCATGACCTGCCCACCATAACAGTCCGGCTCCAGGCATTCATCCGTGCGAATTCGGCACCGGGCTCACTCGAGGTTTGCTCGTAACGACTCGATGTTGAGCTGGTCGGTGGGATGTTCTCGTTTCGGAGACCTGAAGCGGGTGTCCGTATGGACGAACAAGTACTGCCGTCTGGCCACCAACAGCTGGCTGAACCGTCACAATCGATGCTGCCGAATACCGCCGACGACCGCAGGATCCGACCGACATTTGACCGAAATGAAGCAAAAAACCGGTTTCCTGAATCACAGGAAACCGGCTCTGAACTGGTAAAACGTGGTGGACGATACTGGGATTGAACCAGTGACCTCTTCCGTGTCAGGGAAGCGCTCTCCCGCTGAGCTAATCGTCCCGGGATGGGTTGTGCTTGGAGGTGGAGACGGGATTTGAACCCGTGTACGCGGCTTTGCAGGCCGCTGCCTCGCCTCTCGGCCACTCCACCGTCGGCCGCAGCCTATAGGCCAGCCTCCGAGCGGACGACGGGGTTCGAACCCGCGACCTTCACCTTGGCAAGGTGACGCGCTACCAGCTGCGCTACGTCCGCATGTGCTTTGGCGGTTTTTGTTCCCGCCTCGGCGACGAAGAGAACTTTACGCGATGCGAACCGGGGCGACAACCGGGGGGTCCCTCGAATCATCACACCCGCCCCATACGTGACATGAGCAGGCATTTCGTGGATCACACCGACCAGGGTCGATCCACTGTCGGACGGAGCGAGCACCATTGACTTCATGAGCCACGAAACCGCCACCACTGTCATGGCGACACCGATCGGGCCCGTGACGGTCACCGTGTCCCGGAAGGGCCTTCTCGGCGTCGCGTTCGGAGACATCACGACCGGCGACACGACCCAGGACACGGTGCCCCCGGCGGTCGCCGACACGCGCACCGAGATCATCGGGCAACTTCGGGAGTACTTCGCCGGCAGCCGCGAACGGTTCGAGGTGACGCTGGACTGGTCGCGCGTCAGCGGCTGGCCCGCGACCGTCCTTCGGGTGCTCGACGAGACGGTCGGTTACGGCGAGACGATCGGCTATCAGCAACTCGCCGCGCGGGCCGGTCGACCCAACGCGGCGCGCGCCGTCGGCCGGGTCATGGCCAACAACCCCCTGCCGATCGTGGTCCCATGCCACCGGGTCATCGCGGCCGACGGGGCCATCGGCGGGTTCGCCGGCAGCGGGGGAGCGCTGGTCGAGCTGAAGCGTCGCCTGCTCGAACTCGAGGGGAGTGCCGCACCGACGCTGTTCTGAACTGCTGGGCGTCGTCAGTCGATCGGGGTGATGGTGACCTCGGTGCCGGAGCAGTCGGCGGCGAACCCGCGGATCGCGTCGAGCTCGGCCTTGTCGACCGTCAGCTCCCACTGGGTCTTGATGGCGACCCAGGTCGCGATGTACTCGCAGTGGGTCGAGGAGTCGGGCGGCATCCACTCGGCCGGGTCCTTGTCGCCTTTGGAGCGGTTGCTGGAGGCGGTGACGGCGACGAGGTGCCGGTCGTCGTCGACGTAGGTGGCGTAGTCGACGCGGCGTTCCTCCGTCCATTCGGACGCGCCGGAATCCCACGCCTCCGCGAGCGGGACGAAGTGATCGATGTCGAGTTCGGACGCGTCGGTGACGCGCTCGCTGTCGTACACGCTCAGCCATTCGCCGGGGATGGTTCCATCGCAGTCGGTGACCGTCGCCGACTCGGTGAGCTCCTCGGCGATCAGGACTTCTTGTCGTGTGTCGCAGCCGTTTCCGTCGGGATCGCGCCAGTCGGAGAAGGATTCCCGTTGGTAGCCGTCGCGTTCCTCATCGGAGACGGTGAGGGCCGTGATGGCGTCGTCCAGTCCGGAGGGCGTCGGATCGGTTGGGGCGTCGATGAGTTCGCAACCGGCGGCGGTGATGACGGCCATGGTCGCCAGGGTCAGGGTGAAGCGTCGCGTGAGGGGCACGATGCGAATATATCGATCTCATAGCGGATTGGCCACGTGCGTGCATCGCCTCCGTCGTCGTTGGGGCACCAACCTGCCGTCGCTGGCACCTTGCCGACCCGGCAGAATCGGGGCGAACGTGATACGACACTTGAGAGGCCATCGTGACCATCGATATCCATAGGGTAATCGCCGACGAGCTCGGCGTGGCGCAGCGGCAGGTGACCGCCGCCGTCGATCTGCTCGACGGTGGAGCGACGGTGCCGTTCATCGCCAGATACCGGAAGGAAGCGACGGGCACGCTCGACGACGCCCAGCTGCGCACATTGGACGAGCGGCTGCGGTACCTGCGCGAGCTCGCCGACCGGCGGGAGGCCGTTCTCGGCTCGATCGCCGACCAGGGCAAGCTCACCGACGACCTGAAGGCCCAGATCCTCGCCGCCGACACGAAAGCCCGCCTCGAGGACCTGTACCTGCCGTACAAGCCGAAGCGCCGCACGAAGGCCCAGATCGCGCGCGAGGCGGGACTGGAGCCGCTCGCGGATCGTCTGCTCGGCGACCCGAACCTCGAACCGAACACGGAGGCCACCGCCTTCGTCGACCCCGAGAAGGGCGTCGCCGACGCGGCCGCGGCGCTCGCGGGCGCCCGCGCCATCCTCACGGAACGATTCAGCGAGGACGCCGACCTCATCGGCGGCCTCCGCGAGCGCATGTGGACGCGGGGCGTCGTCACATCGCGCGTCCGAGAGGGCAAGGAGACCGACGGCGCGAAGTTCGCCGACTACTTCGACTTCTCAGAACCGTTCGAGAAGCTCCCGTCGCACCGAATCCTCGCGCTGTTCCGGGGCGAGAAGGAGGAGATGCTGACGCTCGGACTGGAACCGGCCGATCCGACCGAGCCGGAACCGGTGGGCCTCAACGACTACGAGATGGCGATCGCGGTCCGCTTCGGCGTCTCCGACCAGGGGCGGCCCGGTGACCGGTGGTTGCGCGACACCGTGTCGTGGGCCTGGAAGACGCGCATCCTCGTGCACGTCTCCGTCGACACGCGCGTCCGCCTGTGGCAGGCGGCCGAGGACGAGGCCGTTCGCGTCTTCGCCTCGAACCTCCGCGACCTGCTGCTCGCCGCCCCGGCGGGAACCCGCACCACGATGGGCCTCGACCCCGGCTTCCGGACCGGCGTCAAGGTGGCCGTCGTCGACTCCACCGGGAAGGTCGTCGACACCCACACGATCTACCCGCACAAGCCGCAGGGCCGCTGGGACGAGGCCTTGGCCGCGCTCGCGGCGCTCGTGAAGAAGCACGACGTCGACCTGATCGCGATCGGCAACGGCACCGCCTCCCGTGAGACGGACAAGCTCGCCGGTGAACTCGTCGCGCTCGCGTCGGACCGGAAGCTGACGAAGGTCATGGTGTCGGAGGCGGGGGCGTCCGTGTACTCGGCGTCGGCGTACGCGTCGCGCGAACTGCCCGATCTGGACGTTTCCCTCCGGGGTGCCGTGTCGATCGCGCGGCGGCTCCAGGACCCGCTGGCGGAACTTGTCAAGATCGACCCGAAGTCGATCGGCGTCGGCCAGTACCAGCACGACCTCGCGGAGAACAAGCTGTCTCGCAGTCTCGACGCCGTCGTGGAGGATTGTGTGAACGCGGTCGGCGTCGACCTCAACACCGCCTCGTCACCGCTGCTGTCACGGGTCTCCGGCGTTACCGCCTCGCTCGCCGACAACATCGTCGCGTACCGGGACGCCAAGGGCGCCTTCACGTCTCGGTCGGCGTTGCTGGACGTGCCGCGGCTCGGGCCGAAGGCCTTCGAACAGTGCGCGGGCTTCCTTCGCATCCGGGGCGGTGACCCCTTGGACGGGTCCAGCGTTCACCCGGAGGCGTACCCCGTCGTCCGCCGCATGGCCGATTCGAGCGGGTGTGCCGTCGACACGTTGATCGGCAACGCGCGGGCGTTGACGGCGATCCGACCGGGCGAGTTCGTCGACGAGACCTTCGGTTTGCCGACGATCACCGACATTCTGTCCGAATTGGAGAAACCGGGTCGAGACCCGCGTCCGGAGTTCACGACGGCGACGTTCGCCGAGGGTGTCGAGAAGCTGTCGGACCTGAGCCCGGGGATGGTGCTCGAAGGCGTCGTCACGAACGTCGCGGCCTTCGGGGCCTTCGTCGACATCGGCGTGCACCAGGACGGGCTCGTCCACATCTCCGCGATGTCGCACGAGTTCGTGTCGGACCCGCGCGACGTCGCCAAGTCGGGTGACGTCGTGAAGGTTCGGGTGGTGGAGGTCGACGCCAACCGGAACCGGATCTCGCTGACGATGCGTCTCGACGACGAGGCCGGTGCCTCGAAACCGAAGCAGCGCGCCGAAGGCGGGCGAGCCCCACGCCGCACGGATCGCGGCAACGGCAATGGCGGCAACAGCGGCAATGGGAACCGTGGCGGACGCGGCAACGGTCGCCGCCAACAGGAAGCACCGCAGGGCGCGATGGCCGAGGCGCTGCGCCGGGCGGGACTCGCCTAGAACCGAGCCGTGGGCGCGTCCGGGTCTGTCGTGAGGCGGTCCGGACGCGCCCACGCGTTTTCGGTCGCGTCGCGCGAGTTCTTGGCGCCGCTTGGCCCGTAGCCCTGCGGTCGTCTTTCGATCGAGGCCCAGGCACGGCACGCGACGTCGAAACGGATTCCAGACGTCGACGCCGCCCGTTCCCGTGATTCGAGTCCGTTCTCCAACAGCGGGGGCATCGTCGGCGGCCCGGTGTCGTCGGCGGTGGCCAAGGCGCCGATCATCCGACCGGCTCGTTCCGTCACGTGGGTCGGTCCTGGTCGCGGCGGCCACGATTCATGCGGCCGAACCGATCCGGCCACATGGCGAACTTCCATGGCACCGGCGTTCCACCCGGCCGTCCGCCGTCCGGTCCAGGCCCGCTAGGCCCCGGTTTCGGCGTCGGCCAGCTGAGCCTGGTCGTAGGCCGCGCGTGCGGCGATGATGTCGGGCTGATGGCGTTGCGCCCACTCCGTCAGGCCCACCAGGTGCGCGTACAGCTCACGAGCCCCGTCGGTCGCCGAATACTCCACTTTGGGTGGAACCGTCGGGTACACCTTCCGCGTCAACAGCCCGTCCCGCTCCAGATTGCGCAATGTCAGGGTCAACATGCGGCGGCTGATGCCCGGGACCTCGCGTTCGAGCTCGGTGTATCGGACGGGCGCCCGCGTCGCGGCGATCAGGATCGACACGGACCATTTGCCCGCGACCCGATCGATCACCTGCACTATCGGGCAGGCCTCCGCCTGCGTCGCCGACATGGTCATGTTCGTCGCCCTTCGGTGGTGTGTCGCGGATCATGGTGGCCACGGCGGGCTCCCACGCTGGACGGACACATCGCTGTTCCGCTGGCACACGAAAGTGCCTTCTTACGGATTCGCCAATTGAAACACATGATCACCTCAGGAACAGAAAATGCCCCATGGGCGAATCCAGGAGTAGTCATGTCAACCCCATCCGAATCGACCAGGCGCTCGCTACTCGCCATCGCGGTCCTGTGCGTCGCACAGGTCATGATCGTCCTCGACCAGAACATAGTCACGATCGCTCTGCCCGCGATCGGCGACGACCTCGGCTTCTCCCCGTCGACGCTCGTGTGGACGGTCAACGCCTACGTCGTCCCGTTCGGCGGGTTCCTCCTGCTCGCGGGCCGACTCGGTGACCTCCTCGGCCGCCGCGACGTATTCCTCATCGGAATCGCGGCGTTCGTCGCCACCTCGATCTGGTGCGGATACGCGACCGGTCAGACGGACCTCCTCCTCGCCCGATTCGCACAGGGCACCGCCGGCGCCGTCACCTCCGCGGGCCTGCTCGGCATGGTCGTCACGCTCGCACCCGGGGACCGAGCGAGGACCCGCGCCATCGGCGCCTTCGGCTTCGCGTCGGCGGGTGGCGGGGCACTCGGCACCGTCATCGGCGGCATCCTCACCGACACCCTCGGCTGGCCGTGGATCTTCCTCATCAACGTCCCCATCGGAATCGCGGTCATCGCACTCGCCTTGCGAGTCGTGCCTCGTGACAGCGGACCCGGCCTACGTTCCGGCGTCGACCTGCTCGGCGCCGTGCTCGTCACGACCGGAATCATGCTGGCCGTCTACACCCTCATCGAAACCGAACGGCACGGATGGTGGTCGATCCACACGGTGGCCGGCGGCGCGACGACGGCCCTGCTGCTCGCGGGTTTCGTCGCCCGACAGCGCCGCGCCCGCACACCGCTCATCCCGTCGTCCATCACGCGTGATCGATCGATCATCACCGCGAACCTCGTCCAAGCACTCATGGTCGCGGCCCTGTTCGGCTTCATGTTCTTCACGGTCATGTACCTCGGCCGAGTGCTCGAACTCGACGCCCTGAGTTCCGGCCTCGCGTTCCTCCCTGCGCCGCTGACCATCGCGGTCGTGTCACTCACGATCGCGCCCGTTCTCCTCGACGCCATCGGCCCGCGCCGCCTCGTCCTCATCGGGCTGCCCGTGTTGACGCTCGGCTTCGTCCTGTTCACACGGATTCGTGTCGACGGTTCCTTCGTCGTCGACGTGCTCCCGGCGATGACGCTCGCCGCCCTCGGCTTCGCGGTCACGATGCCGGCGCTCATGGCACTCGGCATGTCGGGAGTCTCCGCAGCCGACTCGGGCGTCGCCTCCGGGCTGTTCACGATGACGCAGCAGGTCGGTGGAGCGGTGGGGCTGGCCGTGCTCGGCGCCGTCGCCGCCGCCCGTACCCGATCCGGGCTCGCCGCCGGCCTCGCCGAGCGCACCGCGCTCAACGACGGCTACCAACTCGGCTTCACCGTCGCGACGGGCTTCCTCGTCGCCGCGCTCCTCGTCGCCGTCGTGTGGGCTAGCCGGACCGGACGAGCCGCCACCCGAGAGCCGAGTTTGACGGAGGCCCGGGTCGGGTAATCGCAATGATGGAGGTGACGACGATGATCCGAGGCAACAGTGAACACTCTCCACGTATAGACGAGGAGCTCGCCGACGAGTCGCGCGTGCTACGACCGGGCGAGGCGTCGCGCGCCGGACAATGGCGCGAACCCGAGCTTCCCGTCGACGACGAACCGGGTGGGCCGATGGACGTCGAACCGCGAACCGGTGGAACGCCGAAGGGTATGACCGAGAGCGACGTCGACGGTCGTTACGAGATGGCCCGATACCTCCCGACGGGACTGTTCCCCGCGACGGACGTCCAGATCCAGTCCGCCGCCGACATGGCGAACGCGCCACGTCCGGTGACGATGGAGCTGGAGAAACTACCCGAAGGAACGTACGACAGCGTGACCGACGTGTGGTCGACGCTCGGCCACGGCGTCGAATCCGGACGTTGATGACCCCGGCAGTTCCGCGCCACCTCGCCACGGGTGGCGCGGACGGGCCGTGGTCAGGTCCACTGCCGTCGGGGAGTCAGCAGCGCCGTCAGAGGATCGTCCGCCGCCAGCGGACTGTCGAGTATGTCGTCGCGCATGTCGAAGGCGCCGATGAGGACCGCCGCGTCGTCCGCGAGCCGGTCACTCAGTCGGTTCCGTTCCGTCCGTGACCACTCCGTCAGAGCGGCGTCCATCAGGCCACAGTTGGCGATGACTTCGGCCCGACGCGAGATCCACCGATGCTGATGCAGCGCCGAGAGGTCGGCGAGAACGGCCCTCCCTTCGGGTCGGGCCGCCACCGCCGCGCCCATCAACTCCATGACGATCCTGTCCCCATGGACGTACGCGAGCGCCTCCGCCAGGTCCAACCACTCGTTCCACGCGCCGAACTCGTCAACCCCTGCGGATCGCGCTCGCCCCACCCGATCCATGAGTATCGACAGTAGACGGTTCTCGCACTCGCGGGCGAGTCCGATCGGATTCGCGCCGAGGTCGCCGACGTCCGATCGATCGGGCGCGTGGCCGTCGGCCAGCGCGGCCTCGACAAGCATCCGCGCGATGTCGAGCCGAGTGATCAGGTTGTCGCCCCCGGCCGAGCGGTACGCGTGGGTGAGACCGCGATACTGATTGAACAGGTCCGTCCCCGTGAACGCGATGGCGCCGCAGCGCTCCCGGCATTCGTCCACGATGGTGCTGGCGAGGTCGACGGTCACGGCCTTCAACAGGGGCAGGTAGCGGTCGACCGTTGACCATGGCGCCCATGCTTGGCCGGACGAGGAGCCCAGGTCGTCCGCGGTGAGCGTGTCGCCCTTGACGGCGTTGGCGATCGAGGTCAGCGCGTAGCCGTCGGCGAGCGCGCCCATGAGGGAGAGTCGCTGGGTGCGGTATCCGAGGATCGGTTGGCCCGGCGCGAGGCCGGCGGCCGTGACGCGATGGCGTGAATGCTGGATCGCTTGGGAGACAGCGGATTGCGTGACGGCGGTCGCGGCGGCGATGGACGCGCGCCAGACGTGCGGCGCGGCGGCGAGGGATCGACTGAGTCGGGTCGTCGGCGTCGCGATCGGATCGTGGAGGCGACCGTCGTCGTCGATGTGGGCGCCGTCGGACAGCCACCTGTCGTACGGGACGCGTACGTCGTCGAAGGCGACGGTCGCGTAGTCCAGGTCGAGTCCGGAGGTACCGACGGTCGGCTTGATGCGGACTCCGGTGTGGACCTCGGTCTCGGTGCGCAAGGGCACGATGAAGGTGAACACGCCGTGGTCGCGCTCGTCGGTGAGCAGGCGCGCGAAGACGACGGCGGTCGTCGCGACGTCGGGATGGCCGGCGTTCGTGGGGTACTTGGTGGCGTGCGGGGCGGGCGTGGAGAGCACGAAGTCGCCGTTCTCCCGGTCGTATCGCGCGATGGTCGCGATCGCGAGGTGGCTGTTGCTGCGTCCGGCTTCCGTCATGAGGAACGCGCCGGACGCGGTCCGGGCATGCCGCAGGTCGCGGTCGGGGTCGTCGCTGTTGGCGGCGACCGTGCCCGCGAAGAGACAGTGATGCAGGTTCATCGTGTGGAACAGGGCCGGGTCGGTCGCCGCCGCCCAGGCCATGACGTCGCACAGGCTCGTGGGGTCGGCGAAGAACCGCTTGTCGGGGACGATGCCCGCGTCGATGAGGTGGTGGAGTCGTCGATATGTCAGCTGATGTCTCTGCGCCGGGGTGAGTCCGGGGCGTTGGCGGAAGATCGGGTCCTGGAAGAGGGCGCGGAGTCGGTTTCGGGTGTCGGCGTTGGAGGGACCGCGTACGAACGCGGAGAGCGCGTCGGCGAGGGTGTCGGTCATGGAGTCGTGTCCTTTGTGTCATGCCATCGCAACCACACTCGGCCCCACGTCATGCCCGCGCCGATCGCGATCAGGAGGGCCGTGTCGCCGGCGCGGACGCGACCGCCGCGGGCCGCGATGTCGAGCGCGGTGGGGATCGACGCGGCACCGATGTTGCCGATGTCCTCGCCGACGATGACGATCCGGTCCAATGGCATTCCGGTGTGGTCGGCGACGATGCGGAGCGTGCGGGGGTTGGGCTGGTGGGGGATCAGCAGGTCGAGGTCGTCGAGGCCGACCGCGTGCTCGGTCAGCGCGTCGGCGATGAGGCGGGGGAGGACGGTGCGGATGTCGTCGCGGACGGCCGAGGCGTCCATGCGGATGCGGTGGGCGTCGTCGGCGATGGTGGACGCGTCGGCGGGGCGTCGGCTTCCCCCTGCGGGAATGAGGACGTGGTCGGCGCCGGTGCCGTCGGAACCGAGACGGATCGAGCGGATGCCGTGCCCGTCGGGCGCCCGGTCGATGACGGTCGCGCCCGCGCCGTCTCCGAACAGGACGGCGGTCGTGCGGTCGCGGGGGTCGAGGAATCGCGAGTAGACCTCGGTGCCGATGACGACCGCGCAGCCCGCGTCGGGGTTCGCGGAGAGCCAACCGCACGCGAACTGGAGACCGAACAGGTATCCGGCGCAGGCGGCTCCGATGTCGACGGCGGCGCCCGCGGCCCCCAGTGACGCCTGGACTCGGCACGCCGTCGACGGCCCGAGTTCGTCGGGGGTGGACGTTCCGACGACGATGAGTCCGACGTCGGCGACGTCGCGTCCACTGTCGAGGAGGCTGGCTCGCGCGGCGGCCGCGGCGAGATCGGAGGACGCCTCGTGGGGCGCCGCGCGTCGTCTGGTGTGGATTCCGGTGGAGCGGACGATCCACTCGGCGGGGATCCCGAGGTCGCGCGCCACCTCCTCGTTGTCGACGACGCGGTCCGGTAGGTGGTGTCCCGTGCCGACGATTCCCCAGGCGCTCATGGGGAACCGCCGAGGACGACGCACGCCGCCACACCGTTCGGGTCGAGGCTCGTGACGAGCAGCGCCGACCCGTCGGGGGCGTCGTCGCGCGCCGCCATCGCCAGGAGCGTCACGAGCGCGAACCCGCCGGACGCCGCCGAGGTGTCGCCCAGATGACGGTGGACGGCGACGCGACGCGGCCCCGGCACGCCGAGCGCCTCGTTGAGTCCGGCCGCTTCCGCCGCGCCGGTTCCATCGAGGGCCCCGGACGTCGCCACGGCCCAGACGTCACTCGGGAACGCGCCCGCCTGCCGCAGGGCCCGGGTGACGCACGTGCGCACGGCTTCCGTGTTGCCTCCGGGCCGGGCGAGAACGGTGGCGACGGCCGACACGCGCGGTACCGCGAGGTCGTAGGCGGGTCGGCGCACGTGAAGCATGACGCAGCCCTCGCTGACGGGAATGCCCGTCGGCGGGTCGCGGCGTTCCAACGCGGCGCGCTCGGGGGTGAGTTCCTCGGTGACGCCGCACAGGACGTCGTCGGCGCGTCCGGCCACGAGAAGCCGCCGCGCGTACTGGAGGACCAGCGGCATCGCCGTCCGTCCACCGGCGATGGTCGTGTTGGGGCCGGTCAGTCCATGCCGGATGGCGCACTGGCCGGCCGCGTAGTTCATGATCGTGACCGGGAATCGTCCCGGGTCGACGAGATACGGCTTGGGGCGGGACAGCGACGACCGGACGAAGGACAACGACGTCTCGGCGCTGCCGTAACTGGTGCCGAGCACGACCGCCGTCCGTTCGGGCCGTGGCCTCGGTCCGGTGGCGTCGAGGAGGTCCGCGACGGCGGTGACGGCGAGGCCCGTCGCGCGGTCCATCGACCGGGTTCCCTTGCCGCTCAGCTCACCGCGCAGGTCGAAGTCGGTCGCGAGCGGCGTCGCGTCGGCGGGGCGGGAGAGCGCGTCGAGGAGCGCGTCGGTGCCGGTGCCGAATCGGGATCGTATGGTGTGACCGATGATGGCGAGTCCGGTCATGACGGACTCGACGGGTGGACGGGTCTCGGCGGGGCGTCGAACGGGTGCGGATTCCTCGGGGTCATGTTGTCTCCTGAGTTGTCGGGTGTGGAGTGTGCGCGCAGTAGGATCACGGCGTTGTTGCCTCCGAACGCGAGCCCGTTGTTCTGGACGACGCGGACGGTCGCCGGTCGCGCGTCGTTCGGCACGCAGTCGATGGGGCACAGTGGATCGGTTGTACGGTGGTTGATCGTCGGCGGTAGGAAACCGGCGGTGATCGCGGTGATGGACGCGATCGCGGCTATCGCCGACGCGGCGCCCATCGCGTGCCCGATCATCGATTTGATCGATATCGTCGGCGGCGGTGCGGGCCCGAACACCTCGCGGATCGCCGCGACCTCGGTGGTGTCGTTGAGGCGGGTTCCGGTGCCGTGCGCGGAGATCAGGTCGACGTCGCCGGGCGCGATTCCGGCGTCGCGGTGGGCCGTGCGGATCGTCTCGGCGACACTGGCGGTGTCGGGGGCGACCGGGTGGACGGCGTCGCAGCCTAGCCCGAAGCCGATGATCTCCGCGAGGATCGGGGCACCCCGGGCGATCGCGGCGGAACGGTCCTCGAGGACCAGTATTCCCGCGCCCTCCCCGGTGAGGATTCCCTGCCGATCGGCGTCGAATGGGCGGCACGCGTCGGAGGCGATCGTCCCGACGCGATAGAAACCGGCGAACAGTTTGCGCGACAGGGCTTCGGCGCCCCCGCACAGAGCGATGTCGACGTCGCCCGAGCGGATCGCGTCGAAGGCGTATCCGATCGCGTAGTTTCCCGCGGCGCAGGCGGTGCCTATCGTGACGGGTTCGACGATGGACAGTCCGAGCTCGATGGCGACGCGAATGGACAGTTGGGCGGGTGCCGCGCGGACCGAATCGCCGGGCGACAAGGCATCGAGACCGCTTCGCAGTGAGGTCGCCGCGAGTGAGTCGAGCTCCGCCGCTTCTCCGTCGCAGGTGCCGACCGCGACGAGGACCGGACGCCTCGCCAACGCGTCGACGTCGATCCTCGCGTCGTCGAGCGCCAACCGCGCGGCGGCGACGGCGAAGGCGGTCGCACGACCGACCTGACCCGGTTCGCCGACGGTGAGCCACCGACGCGGATCGAAGTCGGTGATCTCGCAGGCGTTCCAGTGCGCGAAACCGGTCGGATCGAAGGAGGTGATCGGGCCTTGGCCGCTTCGACCCTCGCGCAATGCCGCCGTGAACTCCGTTCGTCCGACGCCGACGCAGCTCACCGGACCCGCGCCGGTCACGACGACGCGGCGGTTCATTCCGGTCTCGGAGGGATCAGGTCGAGGGCCTGCCGCAACGACGTGGGCGGATGGTCGGGGTCGAATTCGAGCCCGAACTCCGTTTCGAGGGCTGCGGCGATCTCGACGAGGTTGAGCGAGTCGGCGTCGAGATCGTCGGCGAAGTGGGCGTCGACGCTGATCTCGGCGGCGTCGCGTTCCAGGATCTCCGCGACGAGGGCGATCGCGGTGTCGGTCGGGGTCGAGTTCACGACTACCATCCTTAAGGGAGTTCGATGCGTCCGAGGTGGAGAAGGTTCCGCAGCGCGGGCCCGCCGGGTTGCGCGAGCAGGCCACCGTCGGCGGTGAGACACGCGCCGGTCACCATGCGAGCGGCGTCGGAGGCGAGGTAGACGACCGCTCCGGCGACGTCTTCTGGTGTGCCCCAATCGTTCTGTGGCACATCGGACAGCAGGACGTCCGAGACCTGAGGAGCGCCGTGGAAGGCCTGGGTCAGCTCGGTGCGAATCCATCCGGGAGCGATCGCGTTGACGCGGACGCCGTGCGCGCTCCACTCCACGGCGAGCGTCCTGGTCAGCGAGATCAGCGCCGCCTTCGACGCCGCGTAGTGGCCGACCATCGGTACCCCGGCGAGCCCCGAGACGGAGGCGATGTTGACGACGCGGCCGTCGCCGCGCGCGATGAGCGCGGGACCGACGGCGCGCAACATGTTCACGGCCGAGTCGAGGGTGCGGCTGAAACCCGCGTTCCAGTCGCGCGGCGTCAATTCGAGGAAGGGCCCCACACAATCGAAGCCGCCGACGTTGTTGACGAGGATGTCGACGTCGCCCACGTCGCCCAGCCTCGCGGCCACGGAGTCGGCGTCGGTGACGTCGCAGGCGATCGTCGTCGCGCCCCGGCCGGTCTCGGTGACACGTGCGGCGGAACGGTCGAGGGCGTCCTGGTCACGGGCGACCAGGACGACGTCGGCACCAGCTTCGGCGAGACCGAGCGCGATCGCCGCGCCGATCCCGCGCGACGCCCCCGTGACGAGGGCCCGGCGTCCGGTGAGATCGAATGCGTTCATGGATGTTTCCTTTCGATGGTGGCGGAGGCGATCGCGGCCGACAGCGCGTCGATCTGGGCGTTCTCCACGGCGGTCAGGCCGACGGCGGGCAACGTCATCGCTGTGAAGTCCATCGACATCACGACCGTCCCTCCCTGGATGATCTGAGTGGACAGATCGAGGTCGACGCGGCCGTCGTCTCGCTCCCAACGGGTCTCTACGGTCAGCGAAAGACTGGCGGGCAAGGGAAAGAGGAACGTCCGGAATCTGATGTCGGTCGCGCTCGTGACGAACGCGGCCGACGGTGTCGCGGGCGTCAGATAGCGGGCTGTCGTGGCCATCGCCATCTGAAGGCACGCCTCGACCTCCAACATCCCGGGCAGATGCCGCGCGCCCGTGTCCCGGTCGGCGAGCATGATGTTGGCCGGATGGATGTGCAGCGCGGCGACATAACCGGATCCGACGGGCCGCAGATCCGAGACGAGCACATTGTGGACGTGCTGCTTGTGCGTTCCGAGCCACGCCGGAGACGTCGGACGGGACTCGTCGACGATCAGATCCTCGCCGCTGGACACGACTGCGGCTCGGACCCGCGCCCAGTCGCCGGCGGTGATCGCCTGCCCGGCGACGAGGCGACGACCCAGTATCGCGGTCCCGTCCTCGATGGCCATGAGGACCCCGGTCACCGTGAAGACGCGCTTGTCGTCGCAAAAGGATCCGAAACAGTCACCGACGATGTGGACGATGTCACTGGACATGAACGCAAGGCTAGGAGCGAGTCCGAGCGGATTCGACATGTCCGCGACGACGTTCCGCACCGTGGAACATCTGAATGTCTCACATCGTCAGGCCGTGTCGTCGGACCGCGGCCGCCGCGTCCACCGCCACCTGCCGCAGGAGACTCGCGTGGTCGTCCGGTTGGAACCGTGCGACCAGCCCGGCCAGGCTCAGCGAACCGAAGGCCGTGCCCGCGTGGATCAGCGGCGCGGCAACCGCCGCGATTCCCAACACCTGCTCCTGCCGGTCGACCGCGTAGCCCCGAATCCGAACCCCCGCCAGCTCGACGGCGAGCCGCCCGGGATCGGTCAGCGTGTGCGGCGTGTACGCGCGCAGGCCGCCCGCGGTCAGGTAACGCCTCGCGAAGCCCGTGTCGTGCGCGAGCAGGACCTTGCCGCTCGCCGAACAGTGGGGATCCACTGTGGCGGTCGTCGCCAGGATCGTCTCCGTGAACGCCGCCGGATACACCACGTCCAGGACCAGCGCCTGCGTCGCGAGGTGCGCCACCAGCGACGCCGAATGCCCCGTCTGTTCGTACAGCCGCAAAAGGAACGGTTTGACGATCGTGACCAGCCTGCGGAATCGATGTTCCCGGATCGCCGCCCAATCCGATGAGGACGCCGACCGGTACTTGCGGTCAGTGCGCTCGACGACGCCGTTGCGCACGAGCGTCGCGAGCAGCCGGTGCACCGTCGACTTGGCGATGCCCGTCGACCGCGCGAGCTCCGACACGCCGCACGAATCGGCCCGCGCCTCCAGATGCGCCAACAGCAGGGCGGCCTTGTCGACGGTTCCCATAGACGGGGATCTGGGCACTGACATGCGACCTCATTCTCGAACGCCGCAGGGCGCGGCAGCGCACCCCGCGGACGCGGGGGAGCGAAGGGGGATATGGGGGCGAGCCTGCGGGGACTAAGACCACCTGGAACGGGATCTCAACGAAGACAACCGGCGGGACGTCCGATTCCGAGGTCGTGACGGGGTTGTCGGCTCATGGCATCAGATTAGTGACGTGTCGACCACGAAACTGTCTCCAAATAGACAGGTGCAATGCCGGGAGCCTTGTTGACAGCGGGCTATCGGACCGTTTCTCGGCGACACGGTGCGGCGGGGCTCACGAGCCGCCCCGCCGCACCGCGCGACCTACTGGTCCTCCCGCGTGCGCACGACCGCGACGCAGGTCTCCGCGTGATGAAGCAGATGACCGCTCGTCGAACCGAGCAGCAGACTCGCGAAGCCACCGCGACCCCGCGACCCGACCACCAGCAGTTTGGCACCACGAGCCTGCTCCAACAGGATCGTGGTCGCCTTGCCCGGCATCAGTTTCCGCTCCACGTTCACGTCCGGGAAACGCTCCTGCCACCCGGCGAGCGCCTCGGCCAGGATCGTGCCCTCGGTCGTCGCGAGTTCGTCGGGGTCGTACACGAGCGGCATGGCGTCGTCGGGAACGACGGGGTACCGCCACGCGTGGATGGCGACGAGCGGAGCTCGCCGCAGGGACGCGGTCTCGAAGGCGAACTCCAACACCGCCTGGGTCTGGCTCGAGCCGTCGATTCCGACGACGACCGAGCCGTGATTCGGCCCGGCCGGCGCGCTGTCGCGGATGACGATGACGGGGCAGTGCGCGTGTGCGGCGAGTTGAGTGCTGGTCGAACCGAGCAGGAGACTGGTGAAGCCGCCTCGCCCACGCGACCCGACGACCATGAGTTCGCACTCGCGCGACACCTCGACCATCGTCGCGCCCGCCGTCACCGAGTCGATGACCTCGTACCGGATGGACAGGTTCGGCTCGTCTTCGGCGATCTGGTCGACGAGGCCGCGCATCATGTCGTCGAGCGCTTGCCGTGTCACGTCACCGTTCGGCCAGTACAACGCCGCCTGGGCGGATGCCGTCATGAACGGCAGCACGGCCGCGTGGACGATCAGCAGCGGTCGGTTGCGTTGCTTTGCTTCGGCGACGGCGTAGTCGACGGCGGCCCGGGCATGGTCTGAGCCGTCGTATCCGACTGCGACCGGAGCTGACATGTCGTCCTCCCAAGTGGATTGTGGCGCCGGTGGGGGCGCGCTGGTGTCACGGTCGTGTCGCCGTCGTGTGGACCACGACGACTCCGAGACTCCACTTGACATGAAACGACGTTTCTCGGTCCGATTTGGGGGAATCGGTGATTCGGCGCCGCCGACCACCGTCTCCGTTCCCAGGCTGGGGAATCACGGGACCACCGACCGGCATGAGCATCTGCTTCGGAGTGGCGGGAAGGCGCTCGCGAGAACGACTGGGCACCAGTCGAACCCGGCTCGGGGGCCTCCGGCCTCCTCCCCACGGTCGACGTTACCGGGTCGAGCTGAGGCTTCCCTGAAGCGAGCTGAACGGTCTTCAGGGTCGTGACGCCGTGCCGGCTCACATCGCTCCGGCGAGCCGACTTCCCGTCCGCCACGCCCTCGTCAACGAGAGGTATATCGATCGCGATGTATGCGTTGAGGGGCGGACGCACGGACCCGAGACCGACCGACGACGAGTGTGTTCTTAGGGACCAAAGTGCCTCCGTGATACCAGAGGGACCCCGGATTCCGTTCTATTTCAAGGAAATGGCGGTTCGGCCCCGATCCGCCGCGACTGTGCTTAAAGTCCGTGGTGGCGATCGAGAAGATCGCGACAAACACTCTTACGGGGGATGGAATGTCGAACAATCGCAAGCCTGAGTCGTCCAACCGCGCTGAGAAGAAGCGGCCCGCTGACGCCCAGCGGCCCACCGCGGCCCGGACCAACCAGGCCGAGCAGCCGAACCGCGCTCGCCAGGACGCTGCCCGCGTGAAGGACAACGCGCCTCGCTCCGAGGCCGACCGCAACCGTCAGC
The DNA here is from genome assembly GCF_965137155.1 of Stackebrandtia soli. Taxonomy (NCBI): domain Bacteria; kingdom Bacillati; phylum Actinomycetota; class Actinomycetes; order Glycomycetales; family Glycomycetaceae; genus Stackebrandtia; species Stackebrandtia soli. The sequence goes on along the minus strand of NZ_CBCRZX010000001.1, from coordinate 85,453 downwards.
CGAACACGACCCGCAGCCAGGCCGAGCAGCGCGCTGACGCTGAGCGCGGCAAGAAGACCACGCGTCGCACCAAGTAACAAACGCTGACGCGGCCGCCGCTCACCGGGTACCAGGTGAGCGGCGGCTCTCGTTGTGTGTGCGTCAAGCGACGAAGGTGCGCACCGCCGCCGTCAACGACAGCAGCCCCTTCTTCGCGTCCGTGAAGAACATGCCCGTCTTCGGATCCGCGTACAACTCGTTGTCGATACCGGCGTACCCGTGGCCCATCGAGCGTTTGATGACGACGATGTTGCGGGCCTTGTCGACGTCCAGAATCGGCATCCCCGAGATGGCGTTCCCGGCGCGACGCGCGGCCGGGTTCGTCACGTCGTTCGCGCCGATCACCAGGGCGACATCGACCTGCGGGAAGTCCGGGTTGATGTCGTCCATCTCCCGCAACGCGGGATACGGGACGTTCGCCTCCGCCAGGAGCACGTTCATGTGCCCCGGCATGCGACCCGCCACGGGGTGGATCGCGTAGGTCACCTCGACGCCGTGCTCCTCCAGCAACTCCGCCAGTCCGGCGAGTTCGTGCTGCGCCTGCGCGGCGGCCAGACCGTACCCGGGGACGACGACGACCTTGCGCGCGTACGCCAACAGGATCGCGACATCGTCGACGGACACGGAACGCACGCTCGCCGCGGGCCCGTCCACCATCGCGTCGCCGTCTCCCGTGCCGAAACCACCGATGATGATGTTCGCGATGGACCGGTTCATCGCGTCCGCCATCAACTTCGTCAGGATCGCGCCCGACGCGCCGACCAGAGCGCCCGCGACGATCAGGACCACCTCGCCGAGAACGAAACCGGCCATCGCGACGGCGGTGCCCGTGAAGGCGTTCAACAGCGAGATGACGACGGGCATGTCGGCGCCGCCGATCGGCAGGACCATCGTCACGCCGAACACCGACGCCGAGACCACCAGCAACACGAGTGCGCCGATGCTCTGGGGGACCGCCACCAGCCACACGGTGCCGACGACGAAGGACAAGCCGAGCACGACGTTCAACACACGGGCACCTGGGAAGATGATCGGGCGACCCGGGACGATGCCCTGGAGCTTCCCGGCGGCGACCACGGAACCCGTCAACGTGACCGCGCCGATGACGATGTCGAGCGCGCCCGGAACGGTGATGGACGCGCCGAGCGACTCCCCGCCCGCCGCATGCAGCAGGTGTTCCACGGCGATCAGCGCCGCCGCGCCACCGCCGACGGCGTTGAACAGGCTCACCAGCTGCGGCATCGACGTCATCGCCACCGACCGCGCCAGATACAGGCCCGCCGCGGAACCGATCGCGGCGCCGCACAACATGACGATCCAGCCGGTCGCCGAGACGGCGCCGCGCTCCGCGAGCAGGACGGCGGTCGCTCCGATGGCGACGGTCATCGCCCCTGCGGACAGCAGGTTTCCGCGCCTCGCCGTCGCGGGCGAGTTCATGAGGTGGAGGCCCCACACGAAACAGGCCGCGGCCGCCAGGAAGACGTATCGAATGATGGTCTCGGTGGTGGTCATGCCGTCTCCCCCGGGGTGGGCGCGGACGTCGGCGCGAGGGTGTCCTTTGTGGGCTTCTCCCGACTGGGGTCACTGCCGGGCTTCGCCCGACTGGGGTCACTGCCGGGCTTCGCCCGGAACATGTGCAGCATGCGATCGGTGACGACGTAGCCGCCGACGACGTTCATCGCGCCGAAGGCCATGGCGACGAACGCGAGGACGTAGCCGAAGGCGTTGTCGGCGGTCGCGCTTATGAACATCGCGCCGATGACGACGATGCCGTGGATCGAGTTGGCGCCCGACATCAACGGGGTGTGCAATGTGGCAGGAACCTTGCTGATCACTTCGAAGCCGACGAGGACCGCCAGCACGAACACGGTGATAGCGGTCAACAGATCAAGACTCACGCCGGTTCTCCTTTCTCGCTCGTCTCGGACGACGGCGCGAGGGCCGCCGCGATCGCGGGGTGAGTCACGGCGCCTTGGTGGGTGATGACGATGCCCGCGTTGATCTCGTCGGACAGATCGAACTCGAGGTCCCCGTCGCCCAACAGGTGCGTCAGGACGGCGGACACGTTGCGCCCCAACGCCTGCGAAGCCGCCGGGGCCATCTCGGACGGCAGGTTGCCGGCGCCGACGACGAGGACGTCGCCACGCTTGATCGTCTCCTCCGGTACGGAGCCTTCGACATTGCCGCCGAGCGGCCCGGCGGCCATGTCGATCACGACCGAGCCCGGCTTCATCCGGTCGAGGGCGTCAGCCGTGACGAGCAGCGGCGGGCGTTTGCCGGGGACCTTCGCGGTCGTGATGACGACGTCGAACCGTCCGATGTGTTCGTTGAGTTCGCGCTGCTGGGCGGCCCGTTCGTCGTCGGTGAGGGCTCGCGCGTACCCGCCCTCCCCGGCGGCCGAGGCCACCGACTCCAGGGTCAGGAACTTCGCGCCGAGCGACTCGACCTCTCCGCGGGACTGTGGACGGACGTCGTACGCCGTGACGACCGCTCCCAGTCGCCGTGCCGTGCCGATCGCGGACAGGCCGGCCACACCGGTGCCGAGGATCAGGACCGTGGCGGGGGTCGATGTGCCGGCCGCCGTCGTCAACATCGGAAAGTATCGACCGTAGTTGTCGGCGGCGAGGACGGCCGCCTTGTAACCGGCGATGTTCGCCTGGGAACTGAGCACGTCCATCGATTGCGCCCGGCTGAGCGTGCGCGGCAGCATGTCGAGGCTGATGGCCGTCACCCCGCGGCCGGCGAGGTCGGCCATGGACTCGGGTGCCGACAAGGGACTCAGCATCCCGACGAGTACCTGACCCGCTCGCAGCAGGCCGGGGGCCGGTGGGTCCAGACAGACGATCACGTCCGCCTTGTCGAAGACCTCGGCGGCGGTGTCGACGACCTGGGCCTCGGCCTTTCGATAGTCGTCGTCGGCGATGAGGGCTCCCGCGCCGGACCCTGATTGGACGACCACCTCGGCGGACGTCGCGGAACGGATTCGACCTACGGCGTCCGGTGTCACACATACCCGGCGTTCGCCGGGTGTCGGTTCTCGGATAACGCCCACGATGGGTATTGCCACGGCGCGTCACCTCGCAATCTGTTGAGGGGCAAGCTATGCACGTTGATGGCAAGCGGGGCGGCGCGTCGACTCGATGCGGGCGGTGAAGTTGCCGCGTGCGACGCCTGGCCAGCCGGACGCGCGTTCCCGGTATGACCATACTGTTTTTCCACGCGACCGTGTGACCCTCCGCACAGTGTCGGAGCGCCTTGACTGCCCGAACTCGACACGGCCGGAAGGCGAAGCGCTCCCAACGGTTTGATGGAACGGCGACGAGTTCGCGGGACTCCGCTACGGCGTCCAGTTCCGTGGCGATGCGCGGGCACCCGGCATCGCGGGCGCGATCGCGCCCGGGGACGCTTCCCCCGCGGAGTCGGAGTCGGCGTCGACTGTCTGATGTGGGTGGACGCGATGTCGGTGGGCGGGCTCAGCGCGGCCAGGCGGTGATGAAGCGGTCGAGGAGCGAGGCCAAGGTGTGGGCCTCCTCGGGAGTGAACTCCGCCAACGCTTCCTCCACATTGTGCAGTCGGGTGCGGCGGACTCGCGAGACGATGGTTCGACCGGGTTCGGTGATGTGGATGACGACGACACGGGCATCGTCGTCTCGGTGGGTTCGGGCGGCGAACTCGTCGTCGATGAGCGCGGCGGCGATGCGGCTCGCCCGGGGACGGTCCACGCCGATGGCCTCGGCGAGCTGGGAGATCGACAGCCCGTCGGCCGCGTCGAGCGCGTCCAACGCCCGGTACTTCGCGGCGTTCGCCGGGGTTGGCGCGGCGGATTCCTTGCGGTGCAGTCGTTGACGCTGTTGTTCCCGCCGGATGCGGACGAGCGCGCGTTCGATGAGGTCGGCCGGGTCGCCGTCTTGCCGGTACATGTGTGTCATATTACATTGGTTGTCAGTTGACACATATTTTCGGAGGAGAATGCGTCGTGACACATCGAACTGTCCCCATCGGGCACTTGCTGGCGCGGCTGAACCGGTTGATCGACGAGCGGTTCGCCGCGACCATCGGGGATCGGGGAATCAGTCGTCGGCAGTGGCAGCTCTTGAACGTGCTTCGGCGCGGCGACCAGACGGTGCGGGACCTCGAACTGGCGCTCGCGCCGTTCCTTGACGAGGACGCCGGTGAGGATGTGGGGTCGCAACTCGCCCCGCTGAACGCGCGGGGCCTCGTTGGTCGGACGGGCGATCGCCACGCGTTGAGCGACATCGGTCGCGCGGAGCTGGAATTGTTGCGGGGCAGCGTGAATCGCACACGTGAGATGCTGGTCGAGGGTCTCGAACCGGGCGAGTACGAGCGGACCGTCGCGACGCTGGCGCGGATGGCCGCGAATCTCGAAGGTGACGTGTCGAGTCGGTGAGCGGCGTCGGTCAGGACGCGCGATCGATCTCGGCGACGATCGCGGTGAAACCACGTTCCTCGGCGAGGCGCCGGGGGAGGACGCCGTGACCGTCGGGGATGTTCGGGTCGGCGCCGGCGTCGAGGAGCATTCCGACGACGGTGACGTACGCGTCCGATCCGTCGCCGAGGATGATCGCCTCGTGCAGGGCCGTCCAGCCGCTGTCGTTGACGTGATTGATCGGGACGCCCGCGTCGATGAGTATGCGCACGGTGTCGATGTGGGCGTGTTCGCTCGCGGGGATCAACGCGGTCCCTCCGAAGCGGTTGAGGCTCGTGACATCAGCGCCGTGCTCCAAGGTCGCGACCAGGATGTCGTCGAGTCCTTCGGCTCCGGCGTAGAGGAACGCGGAGTCGTGCAGGTCGTCGGTCGCGTTGGGGTCGGCTCCCGCCTCCAACAGGGCCAGCGCGACATCGACGTGGTTCTTCTTCGTCGCCGCGACGAGCGGTGTGCGTCCCGCCTCGCCCCGGAGTTCGAGGTCGGCGCCCGCATCGATGGCGAGCAGGGCCGCGTCGACATCGCCGCCGGCGACCGCGTCGCGGAGCAGTTCATCGGCCTCCTCCGTGCTCAGCGACGGGGGAGCGGAGGGTTGTGCGGTCTCGGAAGGGGACTCCGGCGACGGTCGGGGAGCCGGATCGTCGGCGCAACCGGCCAGCACGCCCACGGTGAACAGAGCGGTGACGATCGCGGTGGTGGGTTTCGTTCGAGCGCGCATGGGTACTCCGTTCGCTGAGGACGACGACACGGGCCGTGGCGAAAAATGGTATACCAAAAATCGGGGATCGACGAGATGGGAGAATGGTCGGATGACGGAGCCCGAACCTTTCGAACCCGAGTCGGAACGGGTCACGCGTCGGCTGCGTGACGAGATCATCGACGGTTCGCGCGCGCCGGGGAGCCGTCTCGTCGAACGGGATCTCGCCGCCGAACTCGGGGTGAGTCGACTTCCGATCCGGGACGCACTGAAGTCTCTTGTGGCGGAAGGTCTGGTGACGCCGCGTCCCCGGTCGTGGGCGGTCGTTCGGGAGTTCACGCCCACCGATGTCGCCGACCTGCACGAGGTCCGTTCCGCTTTGGAGGTGCTGACGTTCCGGCTCGCGGCCGAACGCCGCACCAGGGAGGGCCTCGACCGTCTTCGCGCCGACCTCGACGCCGAGCTGGAGGCCGCGCGGGGAGGCGACGCCGTCGCCGCGCGCCGAGCGGCGGCCGACTTCCACGAGACGGTGACCTCGATGGCCGCCAACGAGCTGTTGAGCGAGCTCGGGCGCACCACGAGCGGGCGGATGCGCTGGCTGCTCGCTCAGCACGACGACCTCATGGCGGTCGCGCTCGAGCACGCGGCGCTTTACGCGGCGATCGCCGACCGCGATGTCGAACGGACGCTCGGCCTCGTGGCGGAGCACATCGAGAACGGTCGCCGGGCGGAGGTCGACAAGCGGCGGTCGTGACCGCGCTCGTCAGTCTTCCGCCGGGCCGAGGAATTCGGCGTGCAGCGCGCGGATCTCTTCGGAGAGCGAGGGATCCGGCCCCGACACGGGCACGTCCGGCGCGACTACGTTGATCGGCAGCCCCGCGACCGGTGCGGCCGTGAAGCCCAGGCTGTGCCGCCACGAGATCAACTGCGCCGTGCTCGACGCGTAGACGATCCGCCCGAGCCCCACGAAGGCGTGCGCCGCGCTGCACATCGGACAGTGCTCGCCGGAGGTGTACACGACGCTGCTTCGGCGCTCGTCCGGTGCGAGATTGCCGGCCGCCCACCGGGCGATCGCGAACTCCGGGTGCAGCGTCGGGTCCCCTCCGCCCGTTCGGTTGCGGTCGACGAACAGCACCGATCCGGACGCGTCCGTCAGCAGGGAACCGAACGGGGCGTCACCCTCGTCGAGGGCGAGGCGGGCGAGCGCGACACAACGGCGTAGCAGGCGACGATCCGATTCGGTCACAGTGGATATCTCCACGGAACTCATTCGATCAGGCTAGCAGCCTGCCGAGTTTTGGGATACCAAACGATGGGATCGTCGCGTTCTCTGCGGCGTCCTCCGTCAGTGTCCAATGACGACTATCGAAGGTCGCGGTCCGGAGTCCTTGCGGCGCAGGGAGTACGGTCGGGCGATGGTCGAGGCCTCCATTGATCGTGAGCACCCCGTGTCCGGTGACCCGCCGACGGAACCGCCACTCTGGAGGAATCGCTCCTTCGTTCTGCTGTGGGCCTCGCGCACCATCTCCGTCATCGGTACCGCGCTCGGGCCGATGGCGTTGTCCTTCGGGGTCCTCGCGTTGCCGTCCGCGGGGATCGGCGAGCTGTCGTGGGTCCTTGCGTGTCAGGCGGTTCCGCAGGTACTGCTCATCCTGGTCGGTGGCGTCATAGCGGACCGGTTCTCCCGAGTCACGACGATGATCGTCGCCGAGCTCGTCGCGGCGGGCGCCTGGGGAGGTCTGGCGGTCGTCGTCACGATGAACGATGCGCCATTGTGGATGTTGTGTGGTCTGGCCGCGACGACGGGTATCGCCGGGGCGATGTTCGTCCCCGCCTACGACGGTGTCGTCCCCGAAGCGATCGCGGCGGCCCAGCGGCAAGCCGCGAACGGTTATCTCCGGCTCGGACTGAACGTCGCCCGCCTCTCCGGATACGCGATCGGCGGCGGAGTGATCGTCCTGGTCGGTCCGGCGGCGGCCTTGGCCGCCAACGCGGTGTCCTACGTGGTCAGCGCGGCCCTAGTCGCGTTCATCCGGCTGCCTCGGCGAGCGCGAACCGGAGCGCCGAACGTCTGGGGCCAGCTCGCCGAGGGCGCTCGCGAGTTCTTCTCGCGCCAGTGGCTGTGGGCCGTGACCGCCCAGTTCTCCGTGGTCATCGCCGCCACGAGTGCCTACGCGGGGGTTCTCGGCCCGGCGCTGCTGAGCGAGGGGGTCTTCGGCGCGCCCGCTTGGGCCGCCATCGTGTCGGCACAGGCGCTCGGCACGATCTCGGGGACGGTCGTCGCGATTCGGGTACGACCCCGATACCCGATCCGGGTCGCGGCGGTGGCGGTGCTCGGGCTGGCCATGCCGATGGCGACGTTGGGCGTCGGCCTTCCCCTGGTCGTCACCGTCGTCGCGGCCTTTCTCTCCGGTGTCGCCATGGACGTGTTCGCGGTGCTGTGGCGGACGTCGGTACAGCGTTTGGTCCCGCTCGGCGCGCAATCGCGGGTGAGTTCGTGGGACATGCTCGGTTCCCTGATCCTGGCGCCGATCGGGTTGGCGGTCGCGGGTCCGCTGGCCGCGGTCGTCGGGGTGGACGTGGCGCTGCTCGGGTGCGCGGTGCTCATCACGGTCGCCACGGTCGCGGTACTGGCGTCGCCCGAAGTTCGACGCCTGCGCTCAGACGATGGACGCGCGACCTGAGAGCTCGTCGTGACGAGTCGAGTCCGTCAACGCGTCCCCGACGCCGATGGGCGACGTCGCCTCGGTCCTCCTCATTGGCGGTGCTCGGCCTTCATACCGGTTCGTCCACGCGGCATCGTGCGGGCCGCGAACACGCTCGGCGTTTCGGGTTCGCGGACCGGACACGCCCTGTCGGCACGCACCCGTCGGCGGTGCTGTTCATCGGTCCCGGCGCGAACAGGCTGCTCGGTCTGGTGTGCGACGCGCTCGCCGTCTCGGCGCGACACGAGGCGTTCGGCGAGGTCTGTTTCGCACTGCGGTCGCCGTCTGGCGGTGCGGAAGCCGATCGTGTCGAGGCGCCGCACCTGAGACGAGACACAGTAGATGTCGCGGCCAGAGATCCTCGCGTCGGTCGGGCGCGGCCGACACGAGGGCCACGTTCGTGGAAAACGTCGTCCCGAGTCGCGTGTTCGCGGGTCTACGCGCACCAGCGTGCCTATGTTGGAGACCGTGAATCGGGTGGGGACGAGAGTCGGCGCGGGGGTGTTGCTCGTCGCGGCCGTGCTGTTCGTGGTCCTACTGGTCACCGTCGAGGGCGCGGCCGAGCGCACCGGGAACGTCGTGCGCGCGGCGCTCGGATTTCTGGCCCAGTCGGTGGGCCTGTTCGTTCTCGTCGCCGGGGTGATCGCCGTCGCGCGTCGGCTCGGTTTCCCTCGGCGAGAACGAGATGAGGAGAGAGCCGGTGTTTGACGTTCTCAACGCCGTCGGCGGGATCGTCGTGATGCTCGTCCTTGGTTACGGCATCGTGTGCTTCGTGGCCCTTCAGGTGCTGGGGAACATCGTCGGCGCACGTCCGCTCCAAGTGGACGATGTCGACGACTCGTTGTCGGTCTACTATCTCGTGCCCTGCGTCGACGGGGCGGCCGTGATCGCCGGGACCGTCGAGCATTTGTTGACGCAACCGGGTGACGGTCGAGTGCTGGTGATCGACGACGGTTCGACTGATGACACCGTGGCCATCGCCGAAGAGGCGGGTGCCGCCGAGGTGTTCGTGATTCGGAGGAGCCCACCTCAGGCCCGCCAGGGGAGGAGCGCCGCTCTCAACCACGCGCTCCCGCACGTCGTCAACGAGGTGCGTCGGCGCGGGTTGGATCCGGCGCGTGTCGTGGTCTGCGTGTTGGACGTCGCCGGACGGCTCTCGCCCGACGCGCCGCGTCTCGTCGGGTCGTTGTTCGCCGATGATCGGACGGGCGCGGCACAGCTGCCCGTCCGGATTCGGAACCCCCGAACGCTCTTCGCGCGAGTTCAGGACATCGGCGTCGCGGGAACGGCATCCACCGCCCAGCATGGCCGGGACCTGCTCGGGACGGTCGTGTTGAACGGCAACGGCCAGTTCACGCGCCTGTCGGCGCTGCTGGAACTCGGGCTTGAACCGTGGAGTGACTCCTTGGCGGCGGACCTGGATCTCATGGTCTCGCTGACACTGGCGGGTTGGCGCTGCCGTACGTCGACCTCGGCGTGGGTGGAACAGGACGCCGTCGCCGGCTGGGGCGCGCTGGTGCGGCAGCGGACCCGATGGGCGCACGGCCGGTTGATGTGCGCCGGTCGCAGTTGGCGGGTGTGGCGCTCGGGGCGGGTCGGCACGATCTCGGCGACGGAGCTGTGCCTCCAACTGCTGCGGCCGTGGTGTTCGACCCTTCCGTGGTCGGTGATGGCGCCGGTGGTGTTCGCGGGCGTCGTCGTCGGCGTGTTCGCCCTGGGTTCGTGGGCCGGAGCGGGTGTCGCGGTAGCGGCGGCGCTCGGCGTGTACGCGGTCGCCTTCGTGCCGCACGCCTACGCGGCCTGGCTCTACGCCGCGCGCTCCGGCGACTACGGACTCGTCCGTTCGTACTGGGCGCAGCACGCCGCCCACGTGCTGATCGTGGTCGACTTCGTCGCCGTGTGGATGGCGTTGGCGCGGATCATGACGCGCGGATCAGGCCGCCCCGCGCACCGAGGCGACCTCTGAAGTCCACTGTGGCTTCTCGGGGCGCGTCCGGGCGTCCCTCGTCAGTCGCGGCCCTGCCAGGTCGTGACGCACGCTTCATTGCCCTCGGCGTCGGCCAGGATCCAGAATCGCGGCGCGGCGGCGTCCGAGACGAGCCGACCGCCGGCGGCGAGGGCGGCGGCCACCCGCCGCTCGGCCTCATCATGTGGGACACAGATGTCGAAGTGGATTCGATTGCGGTCCGTCCGTGGCGGGTCCATGGTCTGGAACCAGATCGCCGGTCCCTGCCATAGTGGATCGACGATGGCGTTCACCTGGCCCGACGGGGTGGGTTCGTCGACGTAGCCGAGCGCGGCCTTCCAGAACGGTCGGATCGCGTCCCGGTCGCTCGCGTCGATCGCCAGCTCTGTGATCTGCACCGATCGGGGACCCTCCATCGTCGTCGTCCAGCCACCGCGGTCGAGCGCCTCCGTGATCGTCCCTGCGAGGCGGGCTTCGACGGCGGTGACGGCGGTGATGCTCGGCGGGTACAGCGTCAGATCCACGTGCGTCGGGCGGAGATCGACGCGCAGGCTCGACACGTCGGCCCCGCACGCGGCCACCGCCACGGCGGCGACCTCGACACCGTCGGTCATCGACGAGACGGGCACCATCGTCCGCAGTGCCCCCAAGAGGTAGCGCCATCCGAAACGGGCGGTCAGGTCGCTCGCGCGCTGTCGTTTCAGGGCCGATGCATTCGTCATGGCCTCACTGAACCACATAGCCGGTGACGTCGACGGACACGGTGACGGTCAGAGGTTCCGGCAGAGCGGCGACCGCTCGGGCGAGCTCGTCGTGGTCGACGTGGTGTGCGCTCGGTCCCATGAGGACGTCATCGATGATGTCCGCGTGGGTGAACGCGGCACGATGATGGACGGCCGTGTGGGAGACGGTTGTGAAGCCCCGCAGCTGTTCGTCGAGTCGTTCGCGCTTGCGCGGGTCGACGCTGATCATTCCAAGAGGTTCGACGAGTTCGCGGAGGTGGTCCGCGCGTGGAGTGACGACGACGAGCCGTCCGCTCTCGCGCAGGACGCGGGCGATCTCGGCGGCGTTGCGCGGACCGAACACGCTGAGCACGACGGCCGCCTGACCGTCGAGTATGGGCAGATCCTGCCAGACGTCGGCGCGGACGGAGGCCAACCGTGAATGCCCCCGGGCCGCCCGACGCGCGGCGAAAGTGGATAGATCCAGGTTGAGCCCGAGCAGCCCGGGATGGCTGGCTAGCACGGTGGCCAGATAGTGCCCGGTGCCTCCGGCCGCGTCGACGCACAGGCCGGAGACGTCGCCGATCGCGTCGCTCAGCGTGCTCGCGATGGGGTCGTAGTGCCCCCTGGCGAGGAAACGCTGTCGGCGTTCGACCTGGTCGGCGGTGTCGCCGGTGTTGGCCCGCGATCCGCCGGTGAGCAGTGAGACGTAGCCCTGGCGGGCGATGTCGTAGCCGTGTCCGGTCGGACAGCGCAGGGCGGTGCCGTCATGCCGCAGCGGTTCCCGGCAGACCGGGCACCGCAGGGCGGAAGTGACGCGAGACAGTGCGGTGTCGGCCGGTTGATTCACGCGGGACATCCTAGAGGCCGCGGTGGTGCGTAAAGGGCGTGGCCGACGGCGGATCGCGCGGCTCGCCTGTGAGAGGCACGCCCGGCGCGAGGTGGTCGGTGGTCTCGGGCGGGTCCGATGACGTGTGCGAGGCCGTCGGATCACGGGTTGAACGGCCTCGGCGGTGTTCCTGGGCTTTGTCGATCATTGACTCGATGCCGCCGAGTCGTCGAACCATGAAGAGCCCCATGAGCAACCGGTATCGGGTTGACCATCCACGTACGACGGACCGCACTCGGGGGAGTGCGGTCCGTCGTCGGCGTCGAGAGGACGAGTGCCGGGTTTCGTCTGCGCGCGTCTACAGGCCGAGGATCTGGGCGATCCCGTTGGAGTGTCCGCGGGCGATGCCGGCGCGGAAGTCGGCGCGGCCGAGCAGGGCGGCGTCACTGGCGCGGTCGATGAAGAGGTTCTCCGTCAAGATCGCCGACATCGACGTGTAGCGCAGCACGTAGAAGTTCGCCGTCTTCTTGCCGCGGTCGGTCACCGACGCCACCGAGCGCATGCCGGACAGGACCGCCGGGTGCAGGATGTTGTGGGCGTTGACGGTTCCCGATCCGGTCGAGGTGTAGCGGTAGCTCTCGAAACCGGTGCCGCCGCCAGCATTGATGTGGATGCTCACGAACAGGTTCGCGCCCCACGCGTTGGCGTCCTGGACGCGCCAGTCGAGGCTGCGGGCGATGTCGCTGGTGCGGGACATACGGACCGTCGCGCCCCTGGCCTGCAGCAATGTGCGGGTCCGGAGGGCGATGTCCAGGGTCAGGTTCTTCTCCTGGAGACCGTTGCCGACGGCGCCCGGGTCGCTGCCGCCGTGTCCGGGGTCGAGGTAGACCTTGACGGCGTTCGTGCTCGGCTCGGCGAAGGCGCTGCCGGCGACGAGGGGGGCCGCCGCGAGACCCACGACGCCCGCCATGAGGGCGCGGCGCCGAGTCATCTTCGTGTCGTTCATTGCTTCTCGCATTCGTCTGGGGGAAGGGCCAACGGCCGCATTCTGGACATTATGGTGGTGGTTTTCTCCGCAATAGTCAAGGTTGGTGGAGAATCTCGCCGACTGTTCGCGACAGTCCCACTGCGGGCCAACCGTTCGACGTATTGTCCGTCCATTAGGTCCTATGTTGCCTTGACTGAGGCGTCGATCGCACATACATTGGCATGTATCGATTGATAAGACTCCTAACGGTAGGGAGTCCCGGTCCTCGAGAAGGAGTACCCACATGCGACATAAGGCCGCCGTCGCGGCGCTCGCCACCGCGACCATGTTGTTGACTTCAAGCGGCGCCCACGCCGCCGATTCGTCCTCGGAACCCGGCACTCCGGTGACGATCGACGCGGGTATGTCCGCCGCGCCATACCTCTACCTCGGCTGGGGCGAACCGCCTAGCCCGAGCACCGTCATGGCGGCGACCGGCGTCGACTGGTTCACGATGGCGTTCATCCTCTCCGACGGTGGCTGCTCGCCCGCGTGGGACGGCGCGCGCCCACTCCACGGTGGTGTCGATGAGCAGGCCATCAACGAGATCCGCGCCAACGGCGGCGACATCGTCCCGTCGATCGGCGGATGGAGCGGCAACAAACTCGGCCCGAACTGCGGCAGCGCCACCGAGCTCGCCGCCGCCTATCAGGAGGTCATCGACGCGTACGACCTCAACGCGATCGACGTGGACATCGAGAACTCCGACGAGTTCGAGAACGAGATCGTTCAGGACCGCATCCTCGGCGCATTGAAGATCGTCGAACAGAACAACCCCGGAATCACGACGATCCTCACCTTCGGTACCGGCGTGACCGGGCCGACGTGGTGGGGTCAACGCCTCATCGATCGTGCCGCGGAACTCGACGTCGGTGTCGACGTCTACACGATCATGCCGTTCAACTTCGGTGGCGGCTCCGACATGTACGGCAACACCGTGTCCTCCGCGGAGGGACTGAGCTCGGCGCTACAGGCCGCGAACGGCTGGGACGTCGCGACGGCGTACGCCCACATGGGCATCTCCGGCATGAACGGCCTGTCGGATCAGGGCGAGGAGACGACGACCGCCACCTGGACGTCCATTCGGGACTGGGCCCGGTCCAACGGCCTGGCGCGACTCGCGTTCTGGTCGGTCAACCGTGACCGTCCCTGCTCCGGGGCACCGGCCGCCAACTGCAGCGGGACACCCCAGTCGGACTGGGAGTTCACCGCGATCACGGCGGCGTTCTGATCGGCTCGGACGGGCGGCGCCGCTCGACCCAGGCGCCGCCGCCCCACTCAACGATCCCGCCGTGCTGTGGCACAGTGGCGCGGTGACCGCGACGATCCCACCGACACAACTGACGCTTCGGCCGTGGCGGCCCGGCGACGCGGGCGCGGTTCTCGCCGCCTTCGCGGGCTCCGACATGGCCACCCAGTCCGGGGAGCCGATCATCGATCTCGCGGGTGCCCGACGGTGGCTGGACTGGCCGATGTCATTGGCCGGCAGTGGAACCGGGTACGCCTTCGCCGTGACCCTCGACGCCGACGAACCCGTGGCCAACGTCGCTCTGTCCAATATCGATAGACACGGTTGCGGGTGGGTCTCCTACTGGACGGCCGAGCGGGTCCGAGGACGAGGGATCGCGTCGAGTGCCCTCGTGGCCGCCGTCGCCTGGTGGCACGACATCGCGGGCATTCCCAGACTCGAACTCGGCTACCGGTTGAACAACCCCGGGTCGGCGAGCGTCGCGGCGTCAGCCGGATTCATTGTGGAGGGACGACAGCGGGGCAAGCTGTGCTATGACGGCGTGCGGTACGACGTGGAAACGGCCGCCAGGCTCGATGCCGACCCTCGCCCGGCCGCGCGGCATCCCTCGCTCGTCATCGGCCACGACTGAGCCGAGCGCCGGAGGCGTGTGCCCGCTCGGACCGTTCGCGCTCATCACTTGGCGTCCCCATAACTGTCGACGATGGTCCCCTTGAGCGGAATGCGGACGTCGGTCTCGCCGAACAACAGGACCGTCGCCGCCTCTGAGGCCGCCGCGATCTCCTCGACCACCTGCCGCGCCACCTCATGTCGACAATGCACGATGATCTCGTCGTGTTGGAAGAAGACGAGATCACCCAGGCCACCGGACCACAGGCGCCGACGTAGCAATCCCATCATCGCCAGCGCCCACTCCGCCGCCGTGCCCTGGACGACGAAGTTCCGGGTGAACCGGCCGCGATCCCGCGCGGCGCGGGTACCGTTCGAACCGGCCAACGCCGACCACCAGCGATCACCGGCCGGCGGGCACGACCGGCCCAGCCAGGTCGAGACGATACCGCCGCGTTCGCCGGTGCGGGCCGCGTCCTCCACGAGCTCGTACGCCTGGGGGAAACGTTGCCGCAGCACGTGAAGCAGCGCGGAGGCGTTACCCGCCGTGCCGCCGTACATCGCTGACAGGAGCGCGATCTTGGCGTCGTCGCGAACGCCGCCGAAGGTCGGGGCGAGCGCGGCGTACAGGTCGTCGGCGACGGCCGCCGCCGTCATCTCGCGGTCGCCTGCCATCGCCGCGAGAACCCGAGGCTCCAACTGCGAGGCGTCGGCGACGACGAGTTTGTGCCCGGCGTCGGCAGTGGCCGCCCGCCGGATCGCCTTCGGGATCTGGAGCGCGCCACCGCCATCGGTCGCCCAGCGGCCCGTGACGACCCCGCCGACGACGTATTCGCCGCGCAGCCGTCGCTGGCGGGAACCTGGGCCGTCCGGGCCGTCGCCGACCCAGCGCGCCGCCCAGTTCCATCCGTGCGCGGAGTGGATGCGCGACAGCTCCTTGTACCGCAGTAGCGGAGCTACGCTCGGATGATCGACATCCCTCAACTCCCACGCGCGGGTCGACTCGATCGGGTGTCCCGCCGTTCGGAACGCCTGCATCACCTGCTGCGGGGAGTCCGGGTTGAACGGTTGCGCGAAATGCGAGTTGACCTCGTCGGCGAGGCTCTGGAGGCGCTTGGGGCGCAGCCCCCGCGCGGGGCGGGGACCGAGCAGGTCGGTCAGTATCTGATCGTGGACGTCCGCGCGCCACGGCAGGCCGTGGTGGGTCATCTCGGCGGCGATGAGCCCACCGACGGATTCGGCCGCCGTCAGCAACTTCAGCGCGGCGGTCGTGTGCCGTGACAGTTGCGACGCGAAGACCTCGACGAGGGCGTCGAGATCCGCCCGGCCGTCCGATGGGGGACGGGTGTCGAAGAGCGTGTCCTGTGTGGTTGGTCTGGGGGCGGACTCGTCGGGAAGCGGTCGACCGTGCAGACGGGCGTGCGCGGCGGCCACCGACGGCGGCTCCAACGCGTGTCCCTCGGCGGACAGCAGGATCGCCTCCGTCAGGCTCACGTCGACACAGCGGTCGATCCGGACGCTCGCCGCGAGCAGCCGGGGGTAGTCCCGGGCGCTGCGAGCGAGCACCCAGCGTGGCCCGTCGTTCGCCTCCGTCCGCGCGATCTCGGCCATCGCGTCGGCCGCGTGACGCGGCGGAGACAGGGGCCGACCGGACGCGTCGAGTTGGCACAGCCAACCGTCACGGTCCTCCCCAAGTGCCAGCGCCATGTACATCCCGCCATCGAAGCACCAGGGTCTGACAGGAATCGCCTCGCCGGTCGGGTTGATTTCGGGGCCGAACCCGGCTCGTCCTCGGAGGTGGCCCCGATCCTTCGCGGAGTCGGTGTCGCCCGCTCGCCACGGATCGACCAAGCAGACGCCCCGGGCTCCGCGAGGGAGCCCGGGGCGATCGACGCCGCGCGAGTTCGTTATCCGAACTGACCCGGCTGGTAGGACCCGGCGGGGTTCTGGATGATGACGTTCAGGCGGTTGAACGCGTTCATGATGGCGATGAGCGACACCAGCGCGGCGAGTTGATCCTCGTCGAAGTGCTTTGCGGCGTTCGCCCACGCCTCGTCCGTGACGCCACCGGCCCCGTCGGCGATGCGCGTGCCCTGCTCCGCCAGTTCGAGGGCGGCGCGTTCGGCGTCGGTGAACACCGTGGCCTCCCGCCACACCGCGATCAGGTTGAGCCGGAGCGAGGTCTCGCCCGCGTGGGCGGCCTCCTTGGTGTGCATGTCGACGCAGAAGCCGCAGCCGTTGATCTGGCTGGCGCGGATCTTCACCAGCTCCTGCGTCGTTGTCGACAGCCCCAGGTCCGAGACGGCCTTGCCGAGCTGCATGAAGGCCTTCAGAGTCGTGGCGGCGTTCGGGTTTCCGAGAAGGTTCAGTCGAGCTTCCATCGTGCACTCCTTGCCGTTTTCGTTGCGTTACCCGTGAGACAGGACAGCTCGGCCGGATGTGACAGGAAGTGAATGTGACGTGCGTCTCTTCGTCGCGTCAATACCACGCGTGGGCGGGTCCACTATGTAGTGAACCCGCCCGCGACGAGCGCGCCTACTCGTCTCCGCCCAGGTGGACGGCGGGAATCGTGCCCATGCGTCCGGCCTGGAAGTCCTCGACGGCCTGAAGGATCTCGGCCTTCGTGTTCATGACGAACGGTCCGTATCGGGCGACGGGCTCGTGCAGCGGAAGCCCGCCCAGTAGAAGCACCTCGAAGTTGCCGGTCCGTCCGCGCTGCTCCGTCGCGGCGGTGATGGTGATGGATTGACCCGGTCCGTAGAGCGCGAGCTCTCCTTCCTTGAGCGGTCGACGCTCCGTGCCGGCGTCACCGTCGCCCTCGAAGACGAACGCCATGGCGCTGAAGTCGGGGCTCCACGGGATCGTCAGCCGAGCGCCCGGACTGATCGACGCGTGCGCGAGGGTGATCGGCGTGTACGTCATACCCGGGCCGGAGTGCTCCCCGAGGTTTCCGGCGATCAGTCGGACGAGCGCGCCCCCGTCGGACGACGACAGAAGCGTCAGGTTGCCGCCCTTGATGTCCTGGTAGCGCGGTTTGGCCCACTTCGCCGATTTCGGCAGGTTGACCCACAGCTGCACGCCGTTGAAGTAGCCGCCCTTCATGACGAGTTCCTCGCTCGGCAGTTCGTCGTGGAGGATGCCGGAACCGGCGGTCATCCACTGTGTGTCGCCGTCGCTGATGACACCGCCACCTCCGTTGGAGTCGTGGTGGACGAAGGTGCCGTCCATCAGGTAGGTCACCGTCTCGAAGCCGCGGTGCGGGTGCCAGGGGGCTCCCTTCGCCTCCTGTGGCTCGTACACGGCGAGCATGTGGTCGAGCAGTAGGAAGGGGTCGGCCTGGCTGAACGCGGCGGTCGGGAAGGGGCGCCGCACCGGGAAGCCCGCGCCTTCGAGCGTGCGCATCGACGCGACGACTCGATCGATCTTCCGGTCCGGGGCGTCGGCGGCCGGCGGGGCGATTCGCGGCAGGACGAGAATGTCGGGTGTGGTGACGGCGGGCATGGCTCCTCCTAGCGGTACGGCCGGACCATAATTGGTTGGCCGGCCAAATATATCATTGGTCGACCAAACATCCTCGTCGAGGGAATTGTTCCCGCGACCGATCCGAGAGGAACGACATGGCTGAGACCCCCGATCCGTTGGAGGCGCGGTGCGATCAGGAGGAGCGGGCCGCCCCGATCAGTCACGCCCTGTACCGGCTCAATCGTTCGCACAGGTTGGCTGCGGCGGGCCTGCTGCGCGAACTCGGGTTGTTCCCGGGGCAGGAGATCATGCTGTCCTATCTCGCCGAGCACGGCGATCAGCGCCAATCGGCCCTGGTGCTGGCCCTGTCGATCGACCCGTCGACCGTGACGAAGATGCTTCAGCGTCTGGAGCGGAGCAGTCTGGTCCTGCGGCGGCCGTGCCCCGAGGATCGCCGTGTCAGTCTCGTGGCCATCACGGACGAGGGTCGCGCCCTCATCGATCGGATCACGCGATGCTGGCGCTCGCTGGAGGAACGGACAACGGCTGGAATGACCGCCGACGACCGGACCGAGCTCGCCCGGTTGCTGGCACTCATGGAGCAGAATCTCGCGGGCGGGAATGATTGAGCCGCAACAGTTCCCCTGACGGGGCTGAAAAAACGTCCTCACCCGTCTCACAAAAGCGGCCCCCGGATCGTCTACTTACCGACGACCTTGAGGAGGGGACGATGACCGACAAGGAGAAAAGCCGTTTCGCCGGGACGGTGCGGGTTCGGCCGCTAGTCCGCCAACAGCGCGGCGAGCTTCGGGCCGATCGCCGGGGCGACGCGGGTCTCGTGTTCGAGCGAGGCGGCGCGCATGCGCTCGGGGTCCAGGGTGCCCGGGGTGGGGGACGCCGCCAACACGATGTTGTCGAATCGCGGGTGCGGCTCCCGATCGTGTCCGGCGATGACCGCGGCCTCCGCGAAGCTCGCCGTGAGGATGGACGCCAGTTTCCGCCATCGTCGATACGGGGGAGTGTCGATGACGTTCACGATGTAGCAGCCGCCCGGTCGCAGGGTTCGCGCCGCGTGCCGGGCGAAAACGTCTCCCGCCAAGTCTTCTTGCATTCGCGCGGCGCGGAACGCGTCGGTGATGATCAGATCGAGGTCGTCGTCGGGCCATCCGGCGAGCACGCGGGCCGCGTCATCGACCACCACATCGACGTTCGTGCCCGGTCGTGGCAGTTCCTCGTCGACGAATGCCGCGAGCCGTGCGTCGACCTCGGCGACGCATTGGACCGAGCCGGGCCGGGTCGCCTCGATGTAACGGGGCAGGGTGAGCGCGCCACCGCCGAGGTGGAGAACCCGGATGGGTCTCCCCGGTTCGGTCATCGCGTCGATGACGCTGCCGATCCATCGGGTGTAGTCGAACTCGAGCCGCGACGGGTCATCGAAGTCCACATAAGATTGAGCGATGTCGTTGACGAACAACGACCAGGACATCGGAGCGTACGGGTCGCGGATCAGCTCCGCGTTGCCGGTGTCGACACGTCGCCGAATCACCGCCGAGGGTTCTCCGGCACTGTCCATGTCGACGATCCTAAGAGGCGTCCCGTCGCCGTGCTCGGCGGCGCGGTGGTGTGTTGCCGAGGTCTCGAACCGAGCGCGGGNGGCACCGTGTTCACGGCACCGCCCGGCGTGGTGTGCGCTGTCAGCCGAAGAGGCCCCGACGCCTCGCGAGCTGGTGCAGTTGATCGCGGATCGGCCCCGCCAGGTCGCCGGTCTCCGAGTTCGCGACCCGCAGGCTGCCGTAGGAGTCGCCGCCCGAGGAGAGGAACCCGCCCGGCTTGTCGACTTCGAGGATCACCGTCGTGTCGGTCGGGGTGGAGATGAACGTCAGCTCGAGTGCCTTGAACGCACGGCGGAACTCACCCGCGGCCCAGTACTCGATCTCCTGATAGAAGGGCATCCGCGAACCGCGCAGCGTCCCGGCCTCGAGGTCGGCCTTGTGGAAGACGAACCCGAGCTGGTCGATCGCCTTGAGAACGCGCGTGTGGATCGGGAGCGGTTCGACGACGAGCGGGTCGATATCGCCCTTGTCGAGGGCGCCCTGGAGCCGAAGCTCGGTGGCGACGCCGAGTCGCATGCCTCGCAACGGATGCCCCGCGATCGAGCTGACCGGGGTCTCCCAGGGCACGGCCAGTTCGAACGGGGCGACGTGCGAGGTGTTGGTGGGCAAGGTGAACGGCCCCGCGACGTCGGCGCGTAGGAAGGAGTACGTGGTCTGGTACTCGTTGTCACCCGACTCGACCTCGACGACGGCGTTGAAGTCGATGACGATGCCTTGGACTTGATAATCGACGCCGCCACCCGTGAACCGGACTTCGCCCCGAAGGACCCCACCCGGCACGACATGCGAATCGGCGAGCACCGTGTCGACGGATACTCCCGCGCCGAACGCGGCCTTGATCTTGCGAAACACCATGATGGAGCCCTTTCTGAGTCTGCTGACGATCCGTGCGTCAGCGCGTGCGCTGTGCCAACTGCTGCAGTTGGAGGCGAATCAGCTCGACGAGATCTCCAGGGTTCTCGTTCTCGACGGTGATTCGTTGGTAGTTGTCGTGGCCGGCGCTCAGGAGCGAGCCTTGATCATTGGGCTGCAACAAGATGTCCGTCGTTTCCCGATTGGAGACGAAGGTCAACTCGATCTCGGTGAAGCCGTCCTTGTACTCGCCGCCCGGCCAGTACTCGATCTCCTGGTAGAAGGGCATGTGCGAACCAGGGATCGTGCCTTCTTCCAGGTCGGCGACCTGGAAGACGAACCCGAGCTCGTTCATGGCGTTCAGGGCCGCGACCTGCGCGGGCAGCGGTTCGATGATCAACGGGTCGAGGTCGCCCTTGTCGAAGGCCTTGTCCAACGCCAACACTGTGGATACTCCGAGGGTCATTCCCGGCAGGGGCCGACCCTCCAACGCGGAAAGCGGGGTCTCCCACGGAACGGGCACCTCAAAGGACACCTTGTGCTCGGACCCCTTCATCAACTGGAATGGGCCGGACACCTGGGCCTGATGGAAATCGAAGCGGGACACACGTTCCGGCGCGCGGTCATCCTGTTCGACCATCGCCGTGAACTCGAGCGCGATGCCCTCCACTTTGTGGTCGACCTCGCCCCCGGCGAACGTGACATCTCCTTGCAGGATGCCACCGGGAGTCACGTGATTGTCAGTGAGGACGGTGTCGACGCTGACCCCTGCGCCGAGAATGCCCTTGAGAATGGCGAACACCACGGGGGTGGATCCTTTCGATCGTGATAGCGGGTGCTAATCAGGGTAATGGCAGTCGCCAATGGTCGTCACCGGGCCGTTCGGGTCGCAGCCGTTCACTGACCCGGCCATTTGGCGCATATGGAGCGTGTCCTGGCGGGCTGGAACCGCCGCTCGTCACATGTGAGTTGGGCGACGAACGCTCATGCGGACGCGCGCCTCGTGGCGGCCAGCGCGGAGAGTGTTCAATCAGTGCCTGAAGGTGGGGACCTGGGGGGTGAGCTTGACTTTGGTCGGGTGCGAGATAGTGACGATCGGCAGCTGTGGGGATTCGCGGTGGGCGGATATCGTGTCAGTGCAGGTGCTGGTTGGTGCCGATGTCTCGATGTCCTCGATGGGAAGTCTTAGTCGCCGTGAGTGATCAGTTCATGTTCTTGGGTTCGCGGCGACACGGGGGTGGCGTCCGATGACGGCGGCATGGTGGGGCGTACTCATCGCCTTTGCGGGAGCCCTGGCCTACGCGTCGGGTGCGGCGATCCAGCAACTGGAGGCCGTCGAACTCGGCGCGACGGCGAAACTCATGCGGCGACCCCGGTGGTGGCTCGGCGGCGCGATCAGTTTCGCGGGCGCCTGCATGCACGCGGTCGCGCTGAGCATGGCCCCGTTGACGATCATCCAACCCGTCAGCGTGACGACCCTGGTGTTCGCCGTGCCGTTGGCGGCGAAACTGCACAATCGCCGCCCGCGCGCGGCCGAGATCTGGGGCTCGCTCGCGGTGTCGGTCGGTCTCGGTGGACTGATGGTCCTCGTGCCGGTCCACCACTCGACGCCCTCACTCCCCGACTTGACGGCGGTCGCGCTCCTGGCGGGCGTGCTCGGCTTCATCGTCGTGACGCAGTTGTTGTCGCGACGTCTCACGGGCCCCGGCAAGGCCGCGCTGCTCGCGTGCAGCGCCGGCATCGCCACGGGGACGGTCTCGACCTTCGTCAGGCTCGTCGGTTCGGGACTGCAATCCGATCTGTCCACTTTGCTGCACTGGTTCACGATAGTCATTCCGGCGATGCTCATCGTCGCGACGATCCTGCTACAGAAGTCGTACGCGGTCGGGTACTTCGGCATCGCCTACGCGGTCACCCAGGTGTCCGACCCGATCGCGTCGGTCTTGGCCGACGCGGGCCTTCTCGGCGAGCCGCTTCCGACCGATCCCAGCCTCATCGCTCCCGCCGTGGTGGCCGCGTTCCTGCTCATCGGCGGAACGGTGCTGCTGGGGCGCAACGCCCCCGACCTGGCGCACAAGACGGAACCGGCCACCGAACCGGAGACCACCACGGAAGATGCCGGTTCGATTCTGTCCGAACCGGTCGAGCTGAATCCCCGCCCCTTGAGGAATCCGGTCAGCACGAGGAGAGACTGACCGCGCCCCGCCCGTGCCGGCAGGGGGCTTCAAAGGTTCGGCGTCGTTGAGCGTCGACTCGTGAGCCCATTCTCCGAACAACGCTGCGAGGAAACGCGGCGCCACGACGTTCGGCGGCGGAACCCGCGAGGTGTCGAACCATGGTCGTCTTTTTCCTTGTGCAGAGCGATGCCCAGGTCGGACACGGCCTGGGGCGACGGCGGATGGCTTTGTACGGCCGGTCGGCTGCGGCGTCAGAACGCCTGGTTCCCGTACGGTTCAATACGTCGAAGGCCGTGGAACGCCGCGGTTCCGGCGTTCGACGGCCTTCGCCTCACTTGAGCTGAGATGCCGGGACGTCCTCTAGTCGAAGGCGACGCCTGGACACGCTTCTTCGGTACCGGTGAGGACGATCTCGATCTGTTCGTCCAGTTCGACTTCCTCGCCCTGTGTGGGGTCGACGGACTCGACGAGGCAAGGGGTCGGACTATCCTCGTCCGCTGATTCGAATCGGATCGACTTGAAACCCGCGTTGTTCAACTCGTTCGTCGCCGTCGGCACGTCCTTGCCGAACAACGGGGGGATGATGCCCGTCTTGGGTTCCTCGGGGTTATTGCCCCCGTTGTTCCCCGGGTCCGGCTCCGCTTCGTCGTCGCCCTGCGGGGGCTCGCTGGTGTCCTCGGTCTCGGTCGTGCCGGTCGTGCTGGTCGCATCCGGCTCGTTGGCGTTCAGGCCAGGGTCGCCTTCCCATGGCCTGAGGATCAGCAGGGCGATGAGGAGCGCGAGCCCGGCGAGGACGGCGGTGACCGCGACGGCCACGCCCGCACCGCTCTTCTTCGGTTCCTTGCGCTGCGGCTGGGCGCGGTGCGGCTGGGTTCGAGGAGGAGAGACGGGGATGTGACCGGTGGTACGTGGCGGGCTCGGTGCGCTCGGCGTCGCCGTGCCCATGACGCGCGTCGCCGCGGGCGGGGGAGTCGGTGCCGCGACGGGCATCGTCGTGGTCCGACCCGACCGGGCGGCCAGGCACGCCTCGGCGAACGCGGCGGCGGAGCGCCAGCGCCGATTCGGGTCCTTCTCGAGCGCGCGCATGACGACATCGCGCACGGCGGGTGGTATGTGGTTGGGCAGTGGTGGCGGTGGTTGATGCAGATGGCCGTTGATGGCCGCGCCGGGATTGCTCGAGGTGAACGGCACGCGCCCGCTGAGGCATTCGTAGGCGACGATCCCGAGCGAGTACACGTCCGAGGCCGGTGTCAACTCGCGGTCGCAAAGCTGTTCGGGGGAGCAGTACGAGAGGGTTCCCATGACCATGCCGGTCTCGGTCAGGCCCGCTTCGCCGCGTGCCCGTGCGATGCCGAAGTCGACGATCTTGACGTTGCCGTCGGCGTCGACGAGCATGTTCCCCGGTTTGACGTCTCGGTGCACGATCCCGGCGTAGTGCGCGGCGTGCAGGGCCTCCCCGGCGGCGGCGATGAGGCGCATCGTATCGGCGGGCGGCAGGGTGCCGCGTTGGTCGAGGATCGCCGCCAGCGACCGGCCCTTGACGAGCTCCATGATCAGGTACGACACGATGCCCTCGGACGTCGAATCCTCGCCGTAGTCGTAGAGACTCACCACGCCCGGGGCCTGGAGGGACGCGACGGCCTGCGCCTCGTGTTGAAAACGCGCGCGGAAACGGGCGTCGTCGCTGAGTCCGGAACGGAGGAGTTTGATGGCCACGGTGCGGTTGAGTCGCGTGTCGTGTCCTCTCCAAACGTCCCCCATCGCACCGCCGTCGATCCGATCGTCCAGCCGGTAACGTCCTGCGATCAGCTCGCCAGCGTGCACCGTTGATCCCTTCATTCGCGCGCGGAAGCCACGATTATGGCACGCGCCTTCACCCGGACGTGGAGTGCGCCCGGCAAGACTGACAAAAAGGACAGTCTAAAAAAGACTGTCCTTTGGGTGTGAATCAGCCGCAGCAGCCGCCTCCGCAGCAGCCGCCTCCACCGGACTCCGCCGGGGCGGCGGAGACCGCGCCGACGCCGCCCGCGAGGGCGACCGTCGACAACAGTTTCACGGAGTCGGTGTGCCCGGAAGGGCACGTCGCGGGGGCGTCGGATTCGTTCATCGGACGCGACAGTTCGTAGGTGTCGGTGCAGGTGAGGCACCGGTATTCGTAGCGAGGCATGGCGCCAGTGTAAAGGCCTCCCCAGACGGGGGAAAGCCACGCGCGATCCCGTTCGGGACGGTCGGCCTGAAGCGATCATGTCGAGGATGAAAGGGTAGGAAACGGGTGTGCGGGCTCGGATGCCATTCGGTCGGTCGGGGCGACCGCGCCGAATGTGGTGGTTCCACCTCGTGCCGAGCACGACACGCTGACCCCACTGGTAACGGCGATGGATGACTTGGTCGCCCGGTGGTGTGACGCGCCCCGCCCCGCCCGCTGGGACCGGTCGTCGGCAACGGCGCTGGTGGCGATGACATGGCATATTTGAAGGCTGTTTCTACCCGGAGAGAGTGACTGTGCGCATAGGCGACGAGCTGGGGCAGCGGTACCGCCTCGACGAACGAGTCGACGGTGGCGCGATGGGCGACGTCTGGCGGGGCACCGACACCCGGTTGAACCGCACCGTGGCGGTGAAGGTGTTGCACGCGACGCTGTCGACGGACACCGCCTTCCGGCGACGGTTCCAGGCCGAAGCCCGTGCCGCCGCCGCGCTGCGCGCCCCCGGAGTCGTCGATCTGTACGACTACGGCGAGGACACGGCGGACGACGGCGCCGTTGTGTGCTACCTGGTGATGGAGTTCGTCGAGGGACGGCCGTTGTCGGCCGTCATCGCCGATCGCGGACGCATCGCCGTCGGTGACACGATGTCCATCGTCTCCAAGTGCGCGCTCGCGCTCGACGCCGCGCACAACGCCGGTGTCATCCACCGGGACGTCAAACCGGGCAACATCCTCCTGTGCGAGGACGGCAGTATCAAGGTCGTCGACTTCGGGATCGCCCGCGCGCAGGGCGAGTCGAGCCTCACCAGCACCGGGCAGGTGATGGGCACCGTCGCGTACGTCTCCCCGGACCAGCTCTACGACAAGAGCCTCACCGGTTCCTCCGACATCTATTCGCTCGGCGTCGTCGCGTACGAATGCCTCGCGGGTCAGAAGCCCTTCCAGGCCGACGCTCCCGCCGCCGTCATCGCGGCGCAGCTGCACCAGGCGCCGCCGCCGTTGCCGGACGACATCCCCGAACCCGTCCGCGACGTCGTGATGTGGTGCCTCGCGAAGGAAGCCCAGGACCGCCCCGAAAGCGGCGCCGTCCTGTCGCGGGTGTGCGCCAAGCTGGCGTCCCGCTATCCGGAGGGGGATTCGACGGCGGCGTTGGCGCAGCCGAACGACGACGTCACGGTGCGCGTGCCGACGCCGAGCAGCACCCGGTCCCTGCCGGAGGCGTCCCGGTCCGGCGGGGGGTTCAGCAGGCGGACGCTCACCGTGCTGATCGTCGCCGCCGCGACGATGTTCGTCGTGATCACGGCGGCCGTGTGGCGGTTCTGGGAGTACACCGGCAACGCCGACCCGATCGACAAACCGACCCAGGCGGTGACCGATTCGGGCGAACCGGGCGACAGCGACGACCCGGCGACGACGGACGACGACGACTGGTTCACCGGCGAACCGTCGACGAGCCCCGACGAGGAGTCCCCCGAGACGCCTTCGGGCAGCCCGTCGACTCCGAGTCCCGATCCGACCACGCCGACCGGCGAACCGACCGACGACCCCACTCCCACCGACGGGCCGACGAGCGTTGACCCCGGGGACGGCTCCGACCAGGACGGCCTGATTCCCGGCTTCTGATCCACTCGTCTCCCGGGGGAGAGAGAACCAGAGTGGGTCCCGTTCGGACGCGCGAAAATCCCCCGTCCGGGGGACACGGTCCACTCCTCGGCGGGAGGGCGCTCGCGCCGCGACGGACGATCGTTGGCGTCATGACAACGAAACGACGCTTTCATCCGTACCTGCTCGCGTGGATACCCGTCGCAGCCCTCGTCCTGTTCGGTGCCACCTCGAACGGCGGCATCGCGATGGACATCCTTGTATCCATAATGTCCGTCATCGGTGCCGTCGCCGGGGGTGAGGTGCTGCCGTTGGAACCGGACTGGTGGGGCATGGCGGCCCGAGTGGTCGCACTCGCCATCGCGGTGTTCGCGAGCGTGCTGCTCATTCGTCACGGCCGTGCGTCCGCCGGACTTTGCCCCCGTTGTGGTCGAGGCGACCACCCTCGTCGTCCGCTGGTGACCCTCGGCGCGGACCGCCTTCACCGCCTGGCTCGGTTCGTCGCGATCGGCACCATGCTGCCGGCCGGCGGTTACGCCGCCCTGAAGCTGCACTGGGCCTTCGGCGGTCACGTCGGATTGGACGACCCGACGGTGTTCGCCGACGTCGAACCGTGGAGCCCCGGCTTCGCCGACACGGCGATTCTGGCGGCGATCGGCGTCTGTCTGGCCGTCGTGATGGCCTGGGGTCGCCCCCGTCTGCCGCGCTGGCTGCTCCTGGCCCCGGCCCTCATCGGATGCGCGATGCTCGTTCCGGTGTCCATCATGGGAACGATCCTCAACATCACAACCTTGTGGACTGACGCTCCGTTCAGCGGGCTGTCGTGGTGGATCGGCTGGTTCGTCTACTCGTGCTTCCTGCTGTGGGCGGTCGGCCTGACCTTCGTGCTTGTCGAATACCACTACCGCACACGACCGTCGTGCCGAGCCTGCGGACGATCCGGCTATGTGAGGATCACGGCGTGATCCTGCGCCCGTTGATCGATCGTGGCACCTACCGAGGCGGCGCCTGGCTCCTCCTCGGTGGTGCCGCCGTCATGCCGTACATGCTCGTGGGCCTCGTCGTTCGCGTCGCCAGCGCCGCTCCCGGCCAAACGGGCGACCCGCTCTCGGTCGTCGACCCCTGGCTGTTCCTGACGATGCTGCCGGCCGTCTTCGTGACCGGGCTCGTACTGCCGGTCCGCGAGCCGCTTGTGTTCCTCGCACGCCTGCTGCTGTCCGCGCCGATCGACGCCTTTCGCCCGACCCGGACGTTCTCCCGGCGGTGCCGAGACGCCGCGTGGCTCACCGTCCATCTGGGGATCGGCGGGGTCGTCTCGGGCCTGGCGCTGGCTCTCATCCCGTTCGCGGTCGTCATCGCGGTCCAGCCGTTCGCCGCCTCCGAGGTGTTGTCGATCCTCGTGCCGATGGGCTGGCGACCGTGGTGGGGTCTGATACTCGGGCCGCTCTTCCTGATCGGGTTGGGATATCTCGTGTGGGCGACGGCCGTGGCCCTGCGGCACGGAGCGGTCGTCGTGCTCGGTCCGAGCGCCTCGGAGCGCCTCGCGGCGAGCCAGCAGCGCGCCGCGGACCTCGCGGCCCGTAATCAGATGGCGCGCGAACTCCACGACTCGGTCGGTCACGCCCTCTCCGTCGTGACGGTGCAGTCGGCCGCCGCCGCGCGAGTGCTCGACACGGATCCGGTGTTCGCTCGCGAGGCGATGTCGGCCGTCGAGGGGACCGCGCGGCGCGCGCTGGCGGATCTGGATCAGGTCCTCGGCATTCTGCGGGGCGACTCGGTCGCCGACCGCACGCCGTCGCGGGGCCTCGACGACTTGGCCGAACTCATCGAGGGGTGCGGCCTGTCCGTCGACGCCGCGGTCGACGCCGGCACCGAAGCGGTGGGGACGGTGGTGTCCCGGGAGGCCTACCGGATCGTGCAGGAGTGCCTGACGAACGCCCTGCGGCACGGTGACGGCGGGCTGGTGACGGTCGCCATTCGAGTCGACTCTGAACTGTCCATCATGGTGTCCAATGCGATCGGCCCCCGAACGTCGCGTCGATCCGGACGTGGGGTCGACGGAATCCGTGAACGGGTGGCGTTGCTCGGCGGTACCGCGTCGATCGGGCGGCAGGGCGGCCGGTGGGTCGTCGACGTTCGGCTGCCGATACCGTCCACTCCGTGACTGTGCGGCTGGTGCTGGCGGACGATGAGGCGTTGATTCGGGGCGGACTGGCGGCGATCCTCAACGCCGAGCCCGACCTGGAGGTCGTCGGGGAGGCGAGCGACGGCGTCGACGCGGTCGCCGCGTGCCGGAAACTGACCCCGGACGTGGTGCTGATGGATGTTCGCATGCCTCATGTCGACGGGATCGAGGCGACGCGGCAGATCCTGCGAAACCCCGATCCGCCGAAGATCATCGTCGTCACGACCTTTGACAACGACGACTACGTCTACGAGGCACTGCGCGCCGGTGCCGACGGATTCCTGCTGAAACGAACGCCCCCGAGCGAACTCGTGGCGGCGATCCGACTGGTGGCCACCGGAGAGGCGCTGCTGTTCCCGGCCGCGGTCCGGCGGCTGGCCCTCGCCCACCGACATCGAGGTCGTGCGACGGACCTCGGTCTGACCGGCCGGGAGGCCCAGGTCCTGCGTTTGGTCGCCAAGGGCCGGTCGAACGCCGAGATCGCGGCCGAGCTCTACGTCTCGACCGAGACGGTGAAGACCCATGTCGCCCGCGTCTTGACGAAATTGGACGCTCGCGATCGGACACAGGCGGTCATCGTCGCCTATGAGAGCGGTTTCGTTGCGGTGGGCGAAGAGTAGCGATTCCAACGCTGAGCACTCGACAATCGACACCGAGGATGAGCTTCCGACGGCGTCGGGATGAGACCGTCTCATGCTGACGGATGACCCTTGATCGACGTCGCGGACGAGACCGCTTGGACCTCGCGGCGACGACGATTTCCTGCTCAAGACGGACTCATCGGCCTTTCCTCCCCCTTAGCATCGGGTGGGAAGTCCAAAGAGTACGTACAAGGGAGTCACAATGACCAGCGCGAATCTGATGCCGAGGCGGCGACCAGGAACCGTCACCACGGCCGTCGTGATCCAGGTGATCCTCGTCGCGTTGACGGTGATCAGCGCGATTCTCAGCATGATCTACGCCGACACCATCGCCGACGCGATGCGCGCCGAACTGGAACGCCAGAACGTCCCACCCGGCGAAATCGACCAGTACACGGGCGGTAGTGGAGCGAACCTCGGTTCGATGGCGTTCTCGCTGGTGATAGCGCTCGCCTACCTTGTCACCGCCGTGTTCAACTGGCGAGGCTCGCGGGCCAGCCGCGTCGTCACCTGGGTCCTCAGCGGCTTGTTCCTGCTGTGCAACGTGGTCTTGACGTCGTTCAGCCTGGCTTCCCTGGGTGAGGTCGAGGGCGTCGACCTCGACGCGATGGTCCAGGCGGGCAACGACGCGCTGCCCGGTTGGTACGGGGCGTGGTCCATGATCAGCCTCATCGTGAGCCTGCTGGGATACCTCGCGGTCGTGATCCTGCTGGCGCTGCCCGCGTCGAACGAGTTCTTCCGCAAGCAGGAGCCGCCGGTCATCCTGCCGCCCGAGGCGATGGGTCGGTAGCGTCGACGACATGAGAGGAGGGCCCGAACGGGCGGCCCTCCTTCGTCGGTGTGGTTCCTAGAACATCGCCTCGCCGGCGGTCAACATCGTCCCGGTCACCGCGTCGATGACCATCCTGTCGCCGAGCGGCGCGTCGAGCGCGACCGTGACCGGCTGGTAGATCAACTGGTCGGTGCACGCCTCTGATCCGTCGTAGGTGGCGCTGCCGGCGACGATCACGAACTCGTCGGTCGCGTGGACCAGGGGACGGAACTTCTCATCGCACGCCCCGACTCCGATCGTGTACTCCAACTGGCTGTCTGACATGGACACCAGGTACGCCGCCGACTTCATGTCCTCGCCGAGTTCGAACTCGGGGACCTCGACCACCGGCAGTTCCGGACGCTCCGGCAGCGCCACGGCGACCTGGCTGAACTCGCCCTCGATACCGTCCACCGTGTAGAGATAGGCGGGGAGGGACAGTAGCCCATGATTGGTCCAGCGCGTCGTGCTTCCCGCTTCGACCTTCGTCACCGTCAACACCGTGCACGGCGCGGCGTTCGAGGCCGTTCCGTCCGGGTCGTCGCTCTCGCCGTCGTCCGGTTCGGTCTCGTTCGCGCAGTCGGCTGGCGGTTCCCCTCCGAACGCCAGGCCCTCGAACGCGGTGTGCGGATTGAGGATCTCTACCGCGACCTCACTGTCGTCCGGAAGCGTCACGGAACGCGCGAAGGAGTCCTCCGGCAGTTCGGCGTCCAGGTCGAAGTAGCCGACAAAGAAGGCGCTCGACTGGGCCTCGGTCAGTTCGACGCCCTTCGGCGGGCTCGTCTTGACGTCGAAGACGCGCAGTTCATCCGCCCAAGCCGAGGCGGGGTCCGCGTCCTTCCATGCGGCCGCGACCTCCTCGGCTCGCTCGTTGAACGCCTCGGCGTCCTTGGGGTCGGTGGGTTCGTCGGGCCCGCCTTGCCCACATGCGGCCAGGGTGAGTGCTGCCAGGATCAAAGCAATGCTTCTCATACCGACATAGACGTCGCAACACGGTGAGAGGTTCCGTCAACGTGCCAATCTTTTGTGGGTACGGTCACGTCCATGACCTCTTCTCCCGCACGGCAACGTGCGCGCGTCGACGACGCCACCCTCCGCGCGGCGACCGGCGCGGACTGGGACGGCTGGCTCACGCGTCTCGACGAGTGGGGCGCCCGCGATCGTGGCCACCGGGAGATCGCCGCCAAGCTCGTCGAGTGGGGCGTTGAGGGCTGGTGGGCGCAGACCATCACCGTCGGATTCGAGCAGGAACGGCGGGGCCGCCAGCCCGGCCAGCGAGCCGACGGCACGTTCAACGCGAGCGCGAGCAAGACGATCAACGCGCCCAACGAAAGGGTCTTCGACCTGGTGATCGATGAGGCTCAGCGGGCCACGTGGCTGCCCGACGTCGAGCTGACCGCCCGTACGATGACGCGCCCCGGGACGGCCAGGTTTGAGCTCCCCGACGGCTCGCGTCTCAGCGCCTGGCTGACGCCCAAGGGGACCGAGAAGACCCTCGTGGCGATAAGCCATGAGAAGCTCCCGGACGCCGAGACGATGGGGCTCCGAAAGGAGTTCTGGAAGACGCGCCTCACCGACCTCAAAGCCGCCGCGGAGGCCCAGCGGTCGCTGTGACCAAGCGCGCCATGGATACCGGGTGCCAGGCCGGACCCGAATGGTCTAGACTGGCAAGCTGTTTGACCCATTTCAGGGCGCCTCCATCATCTGCGACGGCGCCACCGGCGCGTCCCGACAAACCTCCGGCTCTCATCGCGACAGGCGATCAACGCGAGCGTTTCTGCGGTACGTGCTGAGACTTCAGACTACTGTGGAAGGTTCTTTAATGACCCTTGCTCACCTTGAGCAGCCCGTCATATCCGTTTCGGACGACGCCATCGAGGCCGAAACCCTCGACAACGCCGTCACCGCGTCCGTCGACGCCGAAACGAAGCTCGACATCGAGGCCGAAGACGTCGAACCGGTGGAAACCGGACCGTCCTTCGGAGACCTCGGACTCCCCGGCGTCATCGTCGACGCGCTGGCCCGCAACGGTGTCACCACGCCGTTCCCGATCCAGGCCGCGACGATTCCGGACGCTATCGCCGGGCGCGACATCCTCGGTCGGGGCCGCACCGGCTCCGGCAAGACGCTCAGCTTCGGCCTGCCGTTGCTGCTCGGTCTCGCTCGGCCCGGTTCGACGACCGAAGCCAAGCACCCGCGCGGCCTGATCCTCACGCCCACGCGTGAACTGGCGATGCAGGTCGCCGAGGCCCTCGACCCGTACGCCCGCATCATGAACCTCGACATGAAGGTCGTGTGCGGCGGTACGTCGATGTCCCGGCAGATCGAGGCCCTCAAGCACGGCGTCGACATCCTCGTCGCCACACCGGGCCGCCTCCGCGACCTGATCGACCGCCGCGTCTGCTTCCTCGACGCTGTGTCGATCGCGGTCCTCGACGAGGCCGACCAGATGGCCGACATGGGCTTCCTGCCCGAGGTCACCGAGATCCTCGACAAGGTTCCCGCCGGTGGGCAGCGCATGCTGTTCTCCGCGACCTTGGAGAAGGAGATCGACACGCTGGTCAGGCGTTACCTGTCCAAGCCCGTCACCCACTCGGTCGACCCGTCGGCCGGTGCCGTGACCACGATGAGCCACCACGTGCTCGTCGTCAAGCCCAACACGAAGGCCCCGATCACGTCCGCGATCGCCGCCCGCAAGGGCCGCACGATCGTGTTCGTGCGGACCCAGATGGGCGCCGACCGAGTCGCCGGACAGCTGCGCGAGGCCGGTATCCGTGCCGACGCGCTGCACGGCGGCATGACTCAGCAGGCGCGCACCGGCGTCCTGGAGGACTTCAAGTCCGGTCGCCTCGACGCGCTCGTCGCGACGGACGTCGCGGCTCGCGGTATCCACGTCGACGGCATCGACCTCGTCCTGCACGTCGACCCCGCCCGTGACGGCAAGGACTACCTGCACCGTGCCGGTCGTACGGCTCGCGCCGGACGCAGCGGCACCGTCGTGACGCTCGCGCTCCCGCACCAGCGGAAGACCGTCTTCGGGATGCTGGAGCGCGTCAACGTCGACGTGTCCCGCCACATCGTCAACGGCATGTTCGACGACGAGCTCGCCCGCATCACGGGCGCTCGGTCGCTGACCGACATGGAAGCCGACGCGGTCGCGCGCGAGGCCGACATGGCGCAGCGCGAGGCCGAGAAGCTCGCCCGGCGCTCGGAGGAGCTCGCGCAGCGGGCCGCCGTGCTGTCCGGTGAGGCCGCTCGCCTCCGCGACCGCGCGGAGAAGGAACGGTCCGGCGAGATCCAGGTCGAGCAGCCGCGCGAGTTCCGTGATCGCCCGCGTCGCGACCGAAACGATCGTGACCGCGACCGTGGTTCCTTCGGACGCAAGCCCTCCCGTGGGCAGGGCGGCGGTCGTCGTGACGACCGGGACCGTCCGCGTCGCGATGACCGTGGCAGCAGCCACGGCGCACGCCGGGACGACCGCGGCTACGGCCGTCGTGACGACCGTGGCAGCAGCCACGGCGCGCGTCGTGACGACCGCAGCGGTGGCGGCTACCGTGACGACCGCCGGCCGAGCTGGCGTGACGACAACGGCGGCGACCGTCGCAGCGGCGGTTTCGACCGCCAGGGTTCCCGTGACAGCGGACGTTCGCACTGGCGCGACCGCGACTAGTCGAAACTTGTGAGAAGGCGACGGCCGGACGAGAAACCGTCCGGCCGTCGGCCTTTTCCAGAATCGGACACGTCGTGTGTTCGGGGACGACGACCGTCGCGACCGTCGTCGGGTGGGAGGCCGCGCCGACGCGGCCACGATCGGATCCGGTTCCGGACAGGCGATGCGCGGTTCCCGCGCTCGACGAACGACGTCACACCGGTACGGCGTCCCGACGCTCGCGATTGAGCCGGACCGACACCGAGGCGGCCAGGACCGCGCCCAGCACGTTGATCAACACATCGTCCACTGACGACACACGGCCGAGGCTCAACCCGTACTGCAACGCCTCGACCGTCACGGAGGCGATGAGCGCGACTCCGCCCACCTCGGCCGGTCCGATTCGGAAGCGGATGGGACCGCACCAGCCCCACGCGGCGAACACGAGCAGGTTCCCGACGACCTGGACGACGACGACCGAGGGGGCCGAGATGAGCACGTCCGTCAGATCGACCAACGGGACCAGCCGCACCGCCCGTTCGCCATCGGTCGGCGTCAGGATCATCCACAGCCACGGCCAGGTCCCCGCGACGATCGCGAGTTCCGCCCGGCTGCGTCTTCTGGCCTCGCCGAGCGGTATCCCGCGCGCGACCCGGTGCCGGGTCAGCACGACGGCCAGCGCGACGGCCACGGGGATGATCGCGACGGCGGCGACGATGACCGGCCCGAAGCGCTCCCACACCTCGATCATGAGCCGGTCACGGGCGTCGTCGGACGGCCGCCTCGACGAGATCGAGGATCGGTGTCATGTCGGTCGACGTCGATCCCATCGCCAGGTGCGTGATGAGGCCGTCGTAGGCGAGTTCGAGGAAACCGGCGAGCACCTCGATCGGCAGGTCGGTTCGCAGGATTCCGGCGTCGAGCTGGCGTTGCAGACGTTCCCTGGTCGCCTGCGCGATCGCGTGCTTGCGGTCTTCCCAAGCCCGCGCGAAACCGTCGTCGGTGCGCAGTCGCCGACTCACCTCGAGTTGGCTACCGAGCCAACCCGTCGTCTCGGGGGAGTCCGCTTCGGCGGAGAGGTTGCGCATCACCTGGACGAGCCCGTGTTGCGCGACCGTCTCCGCCATCTGGATCGCGTCGTCCTCCGCGACGGAGAGGAACAGCGAGTCCTTGTCCTTGAAGTGGTGGAAGATCGCCCCCCGGGACAGGCCTATCTCCTCCTCCAACCGACGCACGGTCGCGCCCTCGTACCCGTAGCGGGCGAAACACGCGCGGGCACCGGCAAGGATCTCGCGACGCCGGCTGTTGAGTTGTTCTGGACTGACCCTAGGCACCACATGATCGTGACAGGCGGAACGAATCCACGCAATGTGAGCCCTCAACTTTATCGATGATGGACCGCGACACGTCACCCGTTCGGTCCGTTCTGTCATGGTTCGGACGCCTGGCACCATTGACGTGTGATGCATCCCGATGATCCATCGGCCTTCCTACGGGTGGCCGCCGCTCAGGCCGTCTCGGTACCCGGCGACGTCGAGCGCAACGCCCACACCGCCGCGGCGCTTGTGGACAAGGCGGACCACGCGGGTGCCGATCTCGTGGTCTTCGGGGAGCTGTTCCTGCCCGGCTACCACCCGCCGACGTTGGCGGCCCGGCCGGCATCCTGCGACATGGAGGTCGACTTCTACGGGGAGGTGGCCGACCGTCGCCTGGATCCCGTCCGCGCGATGGCGCAGCGGCACCGCATCACCGTCCTCATCGGAGCGAGTGTGCATCAGGGGTCGCGCCGTTTCATCTCTACTCTGTTGATCGACAAGTTCGGCAAGGTCCGCGACGTCTATCACAAGCAGCACCTCGTCGAGGTGGAGCGTCCGATGTTCACGGTGGGGGACCGCGGAACCACGCTCGTGCTCAACGGATGGCGGCTCGGCCTGGGAATCTGTTACGACGCGACCTTTCCGGAGCACGCTCGCGCCGCCGCGACCGCCGGTTGCCACGCGTACGTCACCGGCGGGGCCTTCAACGTGGGCGGTGAGCATCGACGGGACCTGTATCACGCGGCCCGCGCGCTGGACAACACCTTCTACGTCGTGTTCGCCGGAGCGCTCGGTGGTCCTCCACCATGGACGTTGTCGGGAGGCAGCGCCATCTACGACCCGGAGGGGCGACCGATCGATCGCGTTCCGACCGGTGCCGTCGGCCTCGCCGTCGCCGATCTGGAGGCGCAGAAACTCGACGAGACTCGACGAGCCCACACGATGCTCGCCGACCTTCGCGTCGACCTGTCGGAACGCACCACGGTCGAGGCCGACCGCGGCGCCTGATCACGGCCTCCGTTGGGCCGCGATTTCCCAACTGTGCCAATGCTTCGGGCCGCGCATCGTCTTACCGTCGTACTCGGACTCGGTGAGCTCGACGAGCGTGAAGTCGACCAGGAGTCGTTCGATGTCCTGTCTGTCGTGCGTCGTAACGGCGGGTTCCTCGCCGCCGACCCAGCCGTCGCGCTCGCCGAGTAGACTCCCGACGAACCAGCCACCGGGCACCACGGCCCTGGCGATCGCACTCCACAATCGAGGCTGGTCCTCCTCTGGGACGAAGCACAGGCTGGAACCGGCGTAGACGAGTTCGCACTTCGGCAGCGTGGCGTCGGCGAGGTGCGTTCGCTCGGTCGTCAGGCGCCGTCGTTGTGCCGGACCCACGCGGTCCAGGAGTTCCTTGTGTGCGGCCGGATCCGCGTCGACGGCGTGCACGCGCCAACCGCGTTCCAGGAGACTCAGCGTCTCGTTCCCCGCCCCGAATCCGAGATCGGCGGCACGGCCCGGAACATCGAAGCGCTCAATCGCGCCGAGGCAGCGCGCGGACGGATCGCGTCCGGTGGTCGCGGCGATGTACGGTGCCCAGTCAGTCATGTGGAGATTGTGGCGCGGTGGAGCTGAGACGACGCTGTGGCCGTTCGAGTGCCGTCTCGGATATACATGTGGTCGATCGAGGAACGGAGCGACGGTGGAGTCATCCCGGCGAGTAGCCGCACTGGCCGATCAACTGCGAGCGTTGGCGGCGAATGGATTGCGGTACACCCAAAGCCCCTACGACCGGGAGCGGTACGAGAAGCTCATGGCGATCGCGGCCGAGGCTCTGTCGATCGTGGACGTCCGCGACGCCGGTGAGCTGGAGCGGATCTTCCTCGCCGACATCGACATGATCACGCCGCTCGTGACGGCGGACGTCGCCGTCTTCGACGATGCCGGTCGCGTACTCCTGATCCAGCGCTCCGACTGTGGTGAGTGGTGCATGCCCGGCGGTGCGGCGGATGTCGGTGAGACGCCGTCGGAGGCGGCCATCCGTGAATGTGTGGAGGAGACGGGGCTGCGCATCGCGGTCACGGATCTGATCGGGATCTACGACAATCGCGGCGTGAGCGAGGTGATGGCTCGCCACGCTTATCACAATGTCTTCAAAGGACATGTGGTCGGCGGTGAGGCCGTCGTGACGCACGAGTCGCTGGACGTCGGGTGGTTCACCGAGGACGAGGCGGTGGCGCTCACCTTGTTCCGTGGGCACAAGGTCAAGGTTCCCGACGCGTTCGCGTTCCACACGGGCCGACGGACGTCGCCGATCTTCCACTAGCGGTCGCGTCGTTTCCCAAACGGCCGGGAATCGAACCGTTCGAGGGCGGCGTGGACACGCGTCGCGCCGGTCGGAGTCTTTTTCGATTCGCGATGGGGACGATCAGGCGATTTGCTCGCATCGATGCCGAGTTCTCTTGGAGCGGTGGCGATCGCGACGTCACGAGGCTCACTGGCGGCCGCCCCGCGAGTGTTCGAGCATCCCCCAAATGGTCATTCAATCTAAATATTGACATTAACTACTCGGTATGGAATTCTCGTTGGGCACCCCACGAGCGGGAATCGGCGGCCACCCCCGGCGCCCTCCCAATCGTCCCCCTACGAGAGGACCACCCCCATGAGACGCCTGCTCGCAGCGGGCGGGGCCGCCGTGCTCGCGGTCGGTGCCGGGATCGTCGGCGCCACCGCGTCGGCCGACCCNGCCGACACCGCCCAGCCCGATGTGACCTCCACCGCCCTCACGTCCGCCGACGCCCTCGTCCGCGCCGCCGATCCCCGTCTGCACCTGAGTTCCGCCGACGAGGCGACGGCCGTGTCCGCGACCCACACCCTCGGGTTGACATTCGTCTCCTACGAACGCACCTATCGCGGCCTTCCCGTCGTCGGTGGCGACTTCGTGATCGCCGTGGACGACAAGGGTGAGACCGTCTACACCTCCGTGGCGCAAGACGAGGTCATCGACCTCGACACGATCAAGCCGAAGCTCAGCGCGTCCTCGGCGCGTTCCGCCGTCGGCGCGGACGCCTCGACCGCGGAACTCGTCGTGCTCGCCTGGGACGACCCGGCACTGTCCTACGTGAGCACACAGGAGACGGTCGATGAGGACGGCGCGCCGATCCTGCGCGACACCTACGTCGACGCCATGACGGGCGAGGTCCTCACGACCGTCGACCGCGTCTTCGCGGGCACCGGCTCGACGCACTACAACGGCTTCCCCGGCACCGTCGAGTTCGGCACGACGGCGATCGACGGCCACTACGTCATGAAGGACGCCGACCGTCTCGGAGTCAGTTGCGCCGAAGAGGGCGGCGACCCGATGGAGAAGGACACCGACAGCTGGGGCGACGGCACCGGCACCGACCTTGCCACCGCGTGCGTCGACGCGATGTACGCCGCCGGTCAGGAATGGGACATGCTCTCCGCGTGGCTCGACCGTGACGGCATCGACGGCGAGGGCAAAGGCTTCCCGATGTACGTGGGCATGAGCATGGTCAACGCGTACTGGACCGGCTCCAGCGCCCACTTCGGCCACTCCTCGGACGAGCAGCGCCAGCTGACGCCGATGGACATCGTCGCGCACGAGCTCGGCCACGGCATCTTCCAGTTCACCCCGGGCGGTTCCTCGGGCGGTAACGAGACCGGCGGCCTCAACGAAGGCGCCGGTGACATCTTCGGCGCGCTCACCGAGTGGTACGCGGCGCAGCCCGCAGACGAGGGTCACGACCCGGCCGACTACCTGGTCGGCGAGGAAGGCGGCCTTTCCACGGTCGGCGAGCCGATTCGCAACATGTACGACCCGGCGGCGCTCGACGACCCGGCGTGCTGGTCGACCGACATCCCCAACACCGAGGTCCACGCGGGAGCCGGTCCGATCAACCACTGGTTCTACCTCCTCGCCGAGGGCACCGAGCCGGGCGACAGCGCGGCCG
This sequence comes from Stackebrandtia soli, assembly GCF_965137155.1. NCBI lineage: Bacteria > Bacillati > Actinomycetota > Actinomycetes > Glycomycetales > Glycomycetaceae > Stackebrandtia > Stackebrandtia soli. Next base: position 46,694 of record NZ_CBCRZX010000001.1, on the reverse strand, counting down.
TCCCCGGCAGCACCACCTGTGACGGCTCGACCATCGCCGAAGGACTCGGCATCGAGACGGCCGGCAAGATCTTCATGGGCGCTCTCATGGGAAAGACCTCTGGTTGGACCTATGAGGACACTCGCGTCGCAGCGCTCGAATTCGCCGCTTCCAGCGACTTGTTCACCACGTGCGCCGAGTACGACGCGACCAAGACGGCGTTCGACGCGATCAGCGTCCCCGCCACGGCGGATCCCACCTGCAGTAAATAGGGACACCGATCGATCGAAACGATGAGCGGCGCGGTGGGTCCGGTTCGGCCGTCCACGATCACGACGGCTTGACCGCGCGCCGATAATCGATACGATCAGGTTAGTGCCCCCGGGACCGCTAACGCATTGCCGCCGGTGCCGCCGCTTCGCCTCCCGCGACGCGGCGGCACCGGCTTTTTCCGAGCGGTGGCGAGCACCACGATCGAATGCCGGCCCCGCGAGCGATGGGCATGATGAAGACATGACGGAAACAACGGTGTCCCCCTTCGAGGAACTGTCGCTCGAGAGCCTGCGCCGCAGACGCAGCGTCAAATGGCGGATGTACGACCCGGACGTCCTGCCGCTCTGGGTGGCTGAAATGGACACCCCGTTGGCGCCGCCGATCCAGAGCGCGCTCAATGACGCCGTTGCCTTGGGCGACACCGGTTACGCCATCGAGGGAGACCTCCCGGCCGCGTTCGTCGGTTTTGCCGCGCGCCGCTACGGCTGGACGGTCGACGGAGAGGCGCCCCGTCTCGTCGCCGACGTCATGACCGGCGTGCGGATCGCGCTTGGCGCCTGCACGGACGTCGGCGATCGGGTCGTGATCTCGACGCCCGTCTATCCGCCGTTCTTCGAGGCGCTGCACGCCCTCGATCGGGTCATCGTCTCCAGTCCGCTCGCCTATGACGTGGAGGCGGGCCACTCCCTCGACCTCGACCGGCTCGAACGCGATTTCGCCGACGGTGCCAGCGCCTACCTGCTGTGCCACCCCCACAATCCGACCGGGATCGTCTTCGATCGCGCCGGGCTGGCCGCGATCGCGGACCTCGCCGAGCGATACGGCGTCACCGTCATCGCCGACGAGATCCACGCGCCCCTGACGGACCCGGCGATCCGTCACGTTCCCTTCGCGTCCCTCGATCACCCGGTGGCCGCGGCGTCGTTCACCTGCGTGGCCGCCTCGAAGGCGTGGAACCTGCCCGGACTGAAGGCCGCGTTGCTCGTGCCCGGTTCGCTCGCCGACACCTCCGCGTTCCCGGAGGAGCTGTGGGCCGGCGCCGGTCTGTTCGGCGTCATCGCGGCGGAGGCGGCCTTCCGCGAGGGCGAGGAGTGGCTGGATCTGATTCGCGCCGGCATTGTGGAACGAAAGCGACTGTTGTCGGAGCTGCTCGCGGACCGGTTGCCGGACGCGCGATACCGCGAACCCGCGGGCACGTACCTCGCCTGGATCGATATGCGTGCCTACGGCATGGACGACCCGGCGACGTTCCTGGCCGAGCGCGGTCGGGTCGCGCTGTACTCCGGGACCAAGTTCGGCTCCGAGGGCGCGGGCTTCGTCCGACTCAATCTCGCCACATCGAAGTCGATCATCATTGAGGCGGTCGATCGGATGGCCGCCGTCCTAAAATCCTGAATGGACTTTCTGTCGTCGGTGTCGTACCGGGGTGCTACCGTCCGGCTCGATCGAGAGGAGCACCATGGAGACCGACCCACTCGGCGTCGTCGAGCTGCGCAGGTACCGGCTGCACCCCGGGCGACGCGACACACTCGTCGAGCTCTTCGAGCGAGAGTTCGTCGAGTCGCAGGAGGAACTGGGCGCCGTCCTGCCCGGCATGTTCCGCGATGACGACGACGAGGACCGCTTCGTGTGGTTTCGCGCGTTCGCCGACATGGCGTCGCGACACCGCATGCTGACGACCTTCTACGGTGGACCGACGTGGGCCGCCCACCGGGACGCCGCCAACGCCACGATGATCGACTCCGACGACGTCCTGTTGCTTCGACCAGGCGCCCTCACTCCGACGTCAATCCGACCGCCCTCCACCAGGGACGGTGGACGCGACATCGTCGCGGTCACCGTGTGGGAGCGCGGAGACCGGACGGAGGCGGAAATCGCCGACTGGTTCGACCAACGGGTCCGTCCCGGCGTCGAGCGGGCCGACGGCGCGGTCCTCGCGACGTTGCACACCGAGTCGAGCGTCAACGACTTTCCCGCGTTGCCGGTCACCCAGGACCCGCCGGTCTTCGTCGGCGTCGTCCGGGTCGGAGACCGCCCGACGTATCAGTCGATCATCGACGCCGACGAGACGGCGCGCGCCGGGAAGACCAGCTACCTCAGCGCGACGGTCCGCTCGCCGTGGCCATGACGGCGATCCGCCCGACGCTCGGCGGGGCTCAACCGTCGGCGCGGCCGTAGAGCCCGAGTTCCGCCTTCGGAGGCAGCAGCTCGGCGTCCACGTCGAAGACCGCCAGCACGAAGGTCCGCTCCGTGCAATCGCCCAACTCCGCGGTGACCACCAGCGGCGTCACGACGAGCGCCGGCACGGCGTCCTCGCAGCCGTGCAGGACGAAGGCGAAGCGCCTCCGGTCCGCCTCGGGCCGGGCGTTCAAGAGCTCGGTGACCTCGTCCATCGCGTCGGTGTCCGACGCCTCGAGCGCCGCGTGCAGTTCGGGACCGCCCTCGGTGATCTCGGTCGGCGGGGCTTCCCAATCGCCACTTGGGGTCTCCCACGCTTCACCCAGATCGATCGTGTCGACGAGGACCCCGGGGCCGACTCCGTCGACCGGCTTCACGCCGTTGACGGTCGCGACTCCGTCGACGACCGTCGGGTCGACCGCGAACTGCACATACGCGTAGTTCAGGACTTCGCAGTTGATGTCGCTGTCGTCCTTGGCCGTGAACGTCACGAGCAGGTCGTCACCGTCGCGAGCCAGGCGAGCGTCGGTCGCGCCGTAGCAACCCGTCGAGCCACGCCACGCCACGTACCGCACGTTCTCCTGCCCCGGTGGCACCTCGACGGCGAACGGGTCGCGTGGCTCCGGGTCGACTCCGTACTCATCGGCGCCGGCCGCCGCCCAACCGCCGGCGATCAGTGGATCGATCGGCGTGTCCGCGATGACCGGAGGGAGGTAGCTCGGTGCCGCGGCGGAGCCGTCCGGGCCGTTCTCCAGAACGAGGACTTCGGCTTCGACGGGTGATCCGGACGGCTCGCGCTCCTCCGGCGTGCCCTGGCACGACGCGAGAAGCAGCAGTGCCGCCGTGGCGACCGCGCCGCGCCGCGCCGACCGTCGCCCGTCAGGTGTACGTCGTCCGCGGTGGGAGCCCGAATTCATCACGCAGTCCATTCTCGGTGAGTTCGTAGTCGAGTTCCAGGTCGGCCTCGGGGTTCGCCGGATCGTACGCGCGGCCGTCGGTGGGCAAGCCGGTCGCCTGCCGTTCGGCCTTGTTGATGTCCTGGTCGGGGCCGTTTCCGCCGACCTTGTCGCCGTCGTAGCTGCCGTCCCAGAACGTGTTGACGTGCGCCATCTCGTGGTAGAGGCCCAACACGGGCGGGCGCTCGTCCCAACCCTGCACACCCGACGGGTTGTAGTTGATCTCGGAATCCTTGTTGCCCCACATGCTCTGGTCGCCGCTGGATGCGGAGTTCCCGTCTTCGGTCTCGCGGATCGTCAGCTCGTGGTTGCCGCCCCAGATGTTCGGGTCGCGGTGGTCGCGCAGGTGCTCGATGCCCTCCTGCCCGGTCGGTGACGCGGCGAGCATGTCGAGGTCGGCTTCGGTCCGGTTGGTGAACTCCTCGTCGCCTTCGACCTTGATGAAGCTGTGGTCGACGATGTCGACCTTCTCCGTCGTCTCCGTCCCGGTGGACGTGGAGTCCTCGTCCTGGGCGAAAGCCGTGTCGGAGCCGTCGCCGCCGTCTGTGTAGTCCTTGCCGTGTCCGGCGTACATCTTGTCGCTGCCGTCGCCGCCGTAGATCTCGTCGTCGCCGCGTCCGCCGGACAGCAGGTCGTCGCCGTCGCCGCCGTGGACCTTGTCGTTGCCCCGGGCGCCTTCCATGTAGTCGTCGCCGGTGCCGCCGTACATCTCGTCGTCGCCGTGCATGCCGTACAGGACGTCGTTGCCCTCACCGCCGTTGACGCGGTCGTCGCCGTCCCCACCATCCACATAGTCGCGACCGTCGCCGCCGTACACCTGGTCGTCGCCGTCCCCGGAGAAGACCTTGTCGTCGCCTCGACCGGCGACGACGGTGTCGTTGCCGGAGCTGCTGCGGATGTTGTCGGCGCCGTCGCCACCGTAGACACGGTCGTCGCCCGAACCCGATTCGACGGTGTCGTCGCCGCGCCCGGTCGAGATCATGTTGTCGCCACCGCCGCCGGGCCCCTGGAACCAGCTGGGCGTGTCCACCGCGTCGTTGCCGTCTCCGGTGGAGACCATGTTGTCGCCGTCGCCAAGGGTCACCGAGTCGTCTCCACCACCGGTGGAGACGCGGTTGTCGCCGTCTCCCATGGTGATGGAGTCCTTGCCGTCGCCGGAGAGGACGGTGTGGCCGGTGTTCGACCCGTTGCTCGGGAGTAGGCCGGAATCTCCGGTGTCGACGGTGTCGTTGCCGTCGCCGGAGACGACCGTGGTCGGCACGTTCGCGTTCGGGTCGACCTCCACATTGTCGTTGCCGGAGCCGGTGTGCAGCACGACCTCGGTGCCGGGCGGGTACTCGCTGGTCTGGCCGTTGACGGTGACGACGACGGTGCCGTCCGGCTTCGTCGTGACGCTCACGTCGTCGTTGCCGGAACCCGAACTCAGGACGACCGTCCCGTCGGGCATGGTGATCGAACTGGGTGTCGTGATCTCAGGCGGCAACGGGAAGGCGCCGTCGACGCCCCCGTCGGCGATCGCCTGCCACTGTGAGGACATCGCGGTCCACTCGGCCTGAGCCGCCGACAGCTTGCCCTGTTCCGTCGACAAGGTCGTGTCCAAATCGGAGCGGATGGCCTTGGCATCGGTGACGGACTTGAGGACCTTCTTCGACTCCTCGGGCGTCTTCGGGCGGAACGTGATCTGCTGTCCGCCGATGGTGCAGTCCACCGCGCCGGTGATCTCCGACTTGAGGGTGGTCAAGTCGCCCTGCTTCGATCGCAGTGCCGAGGCGATGTTCCCGAGCGCGGTCGCGATGGGCTTCGCGGCCTCCACCATCCCGACGCAACTGTCGCGCAGCTTCTTCTGCTGGCCTTCGTACGCCTCCCGCGTGTCACCCTCCCACGGGTCGTCGTAGACGACCTGCGCGGCGGTGTTGAGGTCCGTGCCGGTGTCGTCGCCGACGCCACCGAGTGTCGTCCAGGCGGTCGCGGCGGTGTCGATCACGGCCGGGTCGGCCTTCAGATCAAACCACTGTAGATCAACGTTGATGGAGGGTTCGGCCATGAGATTTCACCACTTCGCAGGCGAGGGGACGAGCAGGGGGAAGGGCGTCAGACGGGGAGGTTGCCGCCGCCGTTGTTGATGTTGGCGGAGTTGGCCTCGTCGGTGGCCTTGTAGGAGAACGCGATCCGGTACAGCCGGTCGACGTCTCCTTCGAGGACTCCCGCGATGTCCTCTACGCCCGCACCCGCGTCCTCAATGACGTCCACATAGGTGTCATCGAGGGTGCCCGCGCCGTCGCTGTTGCCGAAGGCGCTCGCCGGTATGACGATCGCCTGGCGTGCGGTCGCCAGCCCGTCGCGCAGGTCGCCGGCGAAACCGGTGACCTCGTCGGCGAGCGTGCACAGCTTCACCGGGTCGGCGCGTACTTCTTCTGCCATGGTGAGGAATCTAACGGCACCGCGCAAGAGGCGCACGCCGGTGGCCGGACCTTAACGTCGGCTTTACGCAGGGGATCCGGACGGTCCGAGAACGTCGACGGCCCGATGCGGACAGTGCGCATCGGGCCGTCGGAGCGTGGTGTTACTTGGCGATAAGTGAACGCAGCACATACTGGAGGATGCCTCCGTGCCGGTAGTACTCCGCCTCGCCGGGGGTGTCGATGCGCAGCACCGCGTCGAACGCCGCGACCTCTTCACCCTCGGGGGACGTCGCCGTCACGCGGAGGGTGTCGGGGATCCCGCCGTCGTTGAGCGCCGTGACACCCGCGATCGAGAAGACCTCGGTGCCCTCCAGGCCGAGCGTGACCGCGGTCGCGCCCTCCGGGAACTGGAGCGGCAGCACGCCCATGCCGATCAGGTTCGAGCGGTGGATGCGCTCGTACGACTCGGCGATGACGGCCTTGACTCCGAGCAGGCTCGTGCCCTTGGCCGCCCAGTCGCGCGACGAACCCGAGCCGTACTCCTTGCCCGCCAACACGACGAGCGGCGTCTCGGCCGCCGCGTAGTTCTGCGCGGCGTCGTAGATCGTCGACACGGGAGCGTCGGCGACGGTGAAGTCGCGCGTGAAGCCACCCTCGGTGCCGGGCGCGATCTGGTTGCGCAGGCGGATGTTGGCGAAGGTGCCTCGGATCATCACCTCGTGGTTTCCGCGCCGCGAACCGTAGGAGTTGAAGTCGGCGGGGCTGACACCGTGCTCCTTCAGGTACTTCCCGGCGGGGGAGTCCGCCTTGATCGCCCCGGCGGGGGAGATGTGGTCGGTCGTCACGGAGTCGCCGAGTTTCGCCAGGACGCGGGCGTCCCGGATGTCGGTGACGGGCTCCGGCTTGGCGGGCATGCCGTCGAAGTACGGGGCCTTCCGCACGTAGGTGGAGTCCGCGTCCCACTCGAAGGTGTCACCGGTCGGAATCGGCAGCGCGCGCCAGCGGTCGTCACCCTCGAAGACGTTCGCGTAGTCCCTGGTGAACATCTCCCGGCCGATGGAGGAGTTGACGACGGCGGAGATCTCCTCGGAGGAGGGCCAGATGTCCGCGAGGTACACCGGCTGTCCGCTCGAGTCGATGCCGAGCGCCTCGTTGTTGAGGTCGAAGTCCATCGAACCGGCGAGCGCGTACGCCACGACCAGCGGCGGCGAGGCGAGGTAGTTCATCTTGACGTCGGGGTTGATGCGGCCCTCGAAGTTGCGGTTTCCGGAGAGGACCGACGTCACCGCCAGATCGCCCTCGGCGACGGCCGCCGAGACCTCGGTGGGCAGCGGGCCGGAGTTGCCGATGCAGGTGGTGCATCCGTATCCGACGAGGTTGAAGCCGAGCTTGTCGAGGTACGGCGTGAGCCCCGCGCGGTCGAGGTAGCCCGTGACGACCTGGGATCCGGGAGCCAGCGAGGTCTTGACCCACGGCTTGCGAGAGAGTCCCTTGTCGACGGCGTTCTTGGCGAGGAGCGCCGCTCCGACCATGACGTACGGGTTGGAAGTGTTGGTGCAGGACGTGATCGCCGCGATGACGACGGCGCCGTGATCGAGCTCGACGGTCGTCCCGTCGGCCATCGTCACCGGCACCGGGTTGTGCGGACGGTTGTGCCCGTTGGTGTTGATCGACGGGCTGTCGGAGGCGGGGAAGCTCTCCTTGCCGGCCTCGTCGGTCTCGGTGACGTAGTTGCCGATGTCGTGGCGCCACGTGGACTTCGCGTTGGAGAGCGCGATTCGGTCCTGGGGCCGCTTCGGGCCCGCGATCGACGGGACCACGGTGGACAGGTCCAGTTCGAGGTACTCGCTGTACGCGGCCTCGACGGACGGGTCGTGCCAGATGCCCTGTTCCTTGGCGTACGCCTCGGTCAGCGCCAAGGAGTGCTCGTCGCGGCCGGTCAGGCGCAGGTACGAGATCGTCTCGTCGTCGATCGGGAAGATCGCGCACGTCGAGCCGAACTCCGGGCTCATGTTGCCGATGGTCGCGCGGTTCGCCAGGGGCACCGCGGTCACGCCGTCACCGTAGAACTCGACGAACTTGCCGACGACGCCGTGGTTGCGCAGCATCTCGGTCACCGTCAGGACGAGGTCGGTGGCGGTCGCGCCGGCGGGCAGTTCCCCGGTCAGTTTGAAGCCGACGACGCGGGGGATGAGCATCGAGATCGGCTGGCCGAGCATCGCGGCCTCCGCCTCGATACCGCCGACGCCCCAACCCAGGACGCCGATACCGTTCTCCATAGTGGTGTGAGAGTCGGTGCCGACGCAGGTATCGGGGTAGGCGAGCCCGTCGCGGGTCATGACGACGCGGGCGAGGTGCTCGATGTTGACCTGGTGCACGATGCCGGTGCCGGGCGGAACGACCTTGAACTCGTCGAAGGCGGTCTGTCCCCAGCGCAGGAACTGGTAACGCTCGCGGTTGCGCTCGTACTCGCGCTCGACGTTGCGGGCGAAGGAGTCCGGGTGTCCGAAGTAGTCAACGATCACGGAGTGGTCGATGACGAGTTCCGCCGGGGCGAGCGGGTTGATCGTGGAGGGGTCGCCGCCGAGGTCGCCGACGGCTTCGCGCATCGTGGCCAGGTCGACGACACAGGGGACGCCGGTGAAGTCCTGCATGATCACGCGGGCGGGCGTGAACTGGATCTCGACGCTCGGCTTGGCGTTCGGATCCCAACTGCCGAGGGCTCGAATGTGGCCTTCGGTGATGTTGGCACCGTCCTCGGTGCGCAGCAGGTTCTCGAGCAGGATCTTCAGGCTGTACGGCAGGCGTTCGTGGCCGTGCACGCGATCGATGCGGAAGATCTCGTAGTTCTTGTCGCCGACGGCGAGATTTGCCTTCGCGGCGAAGGTGTCGATACTCGGCACAGATGCTCCCAAGTCGTATGTCCGTATTCGTGGTTCAGTTTGCCGGATGTGCCAGGCCCGGCGCCGCCGGATGGGGTATGTCGTGCGCCATGGCTCAACCATCAACAGAAACAAACCGTACGTCCGTCTTGTTTTATTGTCAAACGCGGGTCCGCCCAATGAGACGGTTTCCGATGACTGTTCTCAATGGGCGGACAGTCGTGACGTGCGTCGCTGGAACTTAAAACCGTACGTACGTCTTGCTATGCTCGCCGAAGTCGTCATGAATGGAGTCGTTCGATGTACTTCGCCCTGCATCACATGCAGTTGACCGCGCCGCGTGGTTCCGAGGCGGTCCTCAGAAAGTTCTATGTGGATGATCTCGGGATGACGGAGGTTCCCAAGCCCGCCCGGCTCGCCGCTCGCGGCGGCTGCTGGTTCCGGTTGTCGGACGAGGCCCCTCTCGAACTGCACCTCGGCGTTCAGGACGATTTCCGTCCCGCGGTCAAAGGCCACCCCGGCATCGTCTGGGGGGACGAGGACAGTCTGCGAGCGCTCGGCGAGCGGCTGGCGGCCGCCGGTCACTCCGTCACCTGGGACGACGAACTGCGCGGCTTCCCGATGCACCTCAACGGCCTGCCGGGCAGCCCCGTCCATGACCGGGGCATGGCGAGGTTCTATGTCGACGATCCGCACGGCAACCGCCTGGAGTTCCTGGCGCCGGTCGCGGAGTGACCTCGTCGGTCGGATCGCGGCGCGACAATGCGGCGCGGGCCGACGTCGACGCCTTCGCGCGTCTCGGTGAGGTCGACGTGTCTCCGCGCCGTCCTCTGAAGTGGACTGACCCGCGCGGTGGATCGCATGCGGTCCACCGCCTCGGGCGGCCTCCCACCGACTCGATGCGCGGCCGTCCGAGCGTTCGCCCGTCTCAGGCCGTTCGCTGCGGCGCGATCGACGACACGACGCCGCGCAGGCGGGAGTTCAACCGGTCGACGCGTTCGTCGACCGTCATCGTCGTCTGCGGTTGCACTCGGATCGGTCGTTTCGTACCCCGCGCGTAGCGCGAACATTCGAGGTCGGCGCAGAAGTACGCGCCGACGCTGTTGCCGTGTCGGCCCGAACCGCCGGCCTTCGCCGCCGTGAACAGGGTGACGCCGCCGGCGGAGTGGACGGTGTGGCAGAACTCGCACATCGACGTTCGCATCGCCCCCGCGTGATTCCGGTTGGCCGCCACTCGGAGGACGACGCCCACCGGGCCGCCCTCCATGGGCGCGACGAGATACGCCCGCTGCGGCATCCGGGGATTGCGCCACGCCAGGAAATCCAGCTTCTCCCAGTCCACGGTGGTCAGACCCGGAATCACGATGGCGGCCGCCTCGCCCTTCGAGCAGTTGACGAACGACGCGCGAATCCGGTCGGCATCCAGAGCATCCATGCCCTCGACGCTAGACATCCGGCCCCACGCTCGCCAGCCCTTTTCCTCGGGCGCCGGAGCTCGCCCCTGCCGTCTCGTCGGCGCGACCATCGATCACGGAGAGTCCGGGGTCGTCGTTCGACGACTGTCGCGGGCTTCGGGAAACGGTGTCGTCCGTTTCCCGTTTCGTCGGATACTGTGGGCGCTCCGCTAAATGGATAGGAAGATTAAAAGTGGAGTATCGATACCTGGGCCGCACCGGCCTCAAAGTCAGTGAACTGTGTTTGGGGGCGATGTTCTTCGGCGGTCCGACGGACGAGAAGACCAGCGTTCGCATCCTCGACGAGTTCACGGCGGCGGGCGGCAACTTCATCGACACCGCCGATGTCTACGGCAAGGGCGACTCGGAATCCGTCATCGGGCGCTGGCTTCGGGGCCGCGACCGCGACGAGCTCGTCATCGCCACGAAGGTCTACGGCAAGATGGGCGACCGCCCGAACGACACCGGCCTGAGCCGCAAGCACATCATGTCGGCCGTCGAGGCGAGCCTGCGGCGCCTCGACACCGACTACATCGACCTCTACTACACCCACGTGTACGACGACGGCACCCCGCTGGAGGAGACGCTCGCCGCCCTCGACGTCCTGGTCACCGCCGGAAAGGTCCGCTACCTCGGTGCGTCCAATGTGACCGGCTGGCAGTTGCAGAAGGCCGTCGACCTCGCGTCGGCGCGCGGTTGGGCCCGATACGAGGCGCTGCAACCGCTCTACAACCTGATCGACCGTGAGACGGAGTGGGAGCTGTTGGCGGTGTGCCGCAACGAGGGGCTCGGCGTCATGCCGTGGAGCCCGTTGCGGGCGGGTTGGCTTGCGGGCCGGTTCAAGCGCGGAATGAGTGAACCGCCCGAGGACACACGCGTGGCGACCGAGGGCAGCTGGGCTGGCCTGTCGAGCGATGAACGCGCGTGGAACGTCCTCGACGCGCTGCACGAGGTCGCTGAGGAAAGTGGACACTCCGTCTCGCAGACGGCTCTGCGTTGGTTGATCCAGGCCGACGCGGTGACCGCGCCGATCGTGGGCGCCCGGACGCTCGAGCACCTGACCGACAACCTCGGCGCCTCCGGATGGCGGCTCACCGACGAGCAGTTCACACGCCTCGACGAGGCGAGCGCCAAGCCGAAGGTGTACCCCTACGACGTCCTCGACAACTTCGTGCGGCGTTGATCGGTCCGGTGCGGTGCCGTCGGTCGAAGCCGCGGCACCGCACCGGATCAGGCGCGTCGGCGCACTTTGACGGTGTTGTCGGATCGGACGTCGGCCACGCCATCCGGACGCGTCATCTGAATGTCGTACTCGTGACAACGAAGGACTTCCCACTCCTCGTCAACGAGGTCGAGATCCGCGAGCACCTGGCTCGCCGAAGGGAAACTGACCTCGTGGCGGTGCCGGTGTTCGCTCCACACGGGATGGCCCGCGTGGCCGACGACGAGCAGCACACCGCCCGGCGCGACGGCCGAGGTCGCGGCCCGGAGGATGTCCTCCCGCCGCAGGTCCCCGTGCGAGTGCAGGAAGAACGAGATGATCAGGTCGTACGAACCTTCGGGAAAACCGTCGCCCAGAGTGAGCCGTCGCCAGGTGATCCGTTCGGCCACACCATTGTCGGCGGCGTGCGCGGCGGCACGGTCGAGGGCGACCGTCGAGATGTCGACGCCCGTGACGTGCCAGCCTCGTTCTGCGAGCCAGATCGCGTCGGCGCCCTCCCCACAACCGAGATCGAGCGCGCGTCCCGGCGTCATGCCTTCGACCTCACTGATCAGCGCGCCGTTCGGCTTGCCGCTCCAGATCCGTTCCTTCTCCCCGTAGCGGGCGTCCCAGAACGCCTCGCCGCCCAGCTCCTCCGTCATTCGCGCTCCCGGTCGTCAATCGGTGACGGCGGTCGTCACCTTCGTCGAGTGTCGTTGGCGATCGCGTGCGGCGCCAGTTCCCATGCCGTTTCGGCAAATCGATGACGTGTGTCACACGGTCATTCGCGCGGTGGCGTCAGCCGTCCGCGCGTTCCGCCTGCCCGCGCTCCACACAGAACTCGTTGCCCTCGGGGTCGGTCAATGTCACCCAGCCTCGACCGTCGGGGGTGCGGTGGTCCTCGTGCAGGCTCGCTCCGAATCCGATGATCCGTTCGACCTCCTCGTCGCGGGTGCGGGTGGTCGGCATCCAGTCGAAGTGGACGCGGTTCTTCACGGTCTTGGGCTCCGGCACCCGTATGAACAGCAGTCCGGGAACCGGCGCGGGCGCCTCGATCAGCACCTCGTCGTCGCCGGGCTCGTCGATCGAAGACAGGGGCCATTCCGTCACGGCGCTCCAGAAGGTCGCGAGGCGATACGGGTCGGCGCAGTCCACCGTGACATGTCGAAGAATCATGAGGTGGAGCCTAGATGCTGATGCGTTGCCCGGCAGGTCGGATACGGCTGCGTCGGAGCGTCGTCGGTCGTGTTGTCGAACCACCCGCGCCGTGCTCGAGCGCGGCGGTTGCGCCGAACACCGACGCGGGAGCCGCCGCCCCGACTCCTTGGCTCTCGCAAGGCCTGAGATGGGCGGGACGACCGCTGGAGGCCGTCCCGTCGTTCATCGGTGGTCCCCCGCGTGTCGACGGCCTTCGGTGACAGGATGGGGCACCACCGCCCGTTTCACCGAAAGCGAGTCTCGCCATGGCGATCGTTCATCAGACGGTCCTCACTCCGTCGAAGTTGGAACTTGTGACGTCGTGGCTTCCTCGTCAACCGTGGTACCGCGGCGCAACGACCGAACCGGCGCTCTCCAAGACCGGTGGATTTCGTCTGGACGACCCCGCGGGTGAGGTCGGGATCGAGTTCATGTTGCTCGCGGACGGCGTAGGTGTCGACGCGGTCACATATCTGGTGCCGCTGACGTATCGCGGCGCCCCGCTCCACGGCGCCGACGACGCCCTCGTCGGGACGATGGAGCACGGGGTGTTGGGACGCCGCTGGGCCTACGACGGCCTTCGTGACCCGGTGCTCGTCGCCGAGTTGCTGGCCCTGATCGAGGGGCGGGCTCAGGCACAGGACCAGAACCTCAGTGACACACCAGATCGACAGGTCTCCTGCTCATCCTGCGGCGATCTCCGGATGGGCACCATCACCACCGTCGACACCGAGGACGGTACCGAACTGCTCGGCGCGGACGGACTGTCCATTCGCGTGTGTAGGGTGCCGCAGGCTGTGCCGACGGGGGCCTCCCTCGTTCCGAAGGGGGCCGTCGGTCATGTGTCGGGTGTGTGGCGGGCGGGAGACGGTGGTCCGGCTCATGGACTCTTCGCGGTCGTGCTTCCCACGACGCCGTAGCGGTCGAGGCCGAGCCGTCGGTCGTCCCGGCCCTGGCGAATCCGAAAGGGAATGACACGTAATACTAAGTGGACGATGTGGCGGCGGTCGACTTTCTTATTGGTCGATTAATGTCGATCTCTCGGACCGCTCGTTACATTTGGCGGGTGGAACTGCTTGGGGCGCGCCTGTTGGCGCAGGTGGACATCGCGGCGGGGATCCCGGAGAACGCGTTGTCGTGGAGCGATCGGCGGATGGTCTCCTGGGTCGGCGACGATTCCCTGTGCTCTGTCCAATTCGGTCAATCGCGGCCGCGTCACGCGGCCATCCCCCTGCCGGTCTTCGGCTCGAAGGTCGAGTGCATCGACGTGCTGCCCGACTTCTCCCGAGCCGTTCTGGCCACCTCGACGGAGATCGTCGAGGTCGACGCCGATGGGACGGTACGGTGGCGCACCGACTTCCCCCGGAGAGGTCCGGCTCCCTGGTGGAGCTACCCGGCGTGCGTGTACGGGGCCGACGGCCGCGACGTGTGGTTGTACCGGCCCGACGTCGCGGCCGACCGAGCCGAGGAGGACAAGGTGTTCCTCCTCGACGCGGCGGACGGTTCGATTCTCGCGGAGCGGGCGATTCCGACCGCCGGGCACGGGGCGAGGATGCTGCGGCACCCCGACGGTTCGGTGTTGTTCGACGTCGGAGAGGGGCAGGACGGCGTGGCCGTCTACCGAGGTCGTCGTGACGGCGGCGAGCTGACCGTGCACGACTACGGTTGGGCCGATCGCTGCCTTCTCTCCGTCTCCCCGTCCGGGGGATCGTTCATGACAGTCGACCATGGACAGTCTGATGTGGGGTTCCACAGTTATCCCGATGGTGAGACGATCACGACGGTCACCGCCGCGGACCTCGCCGAGGAGGACCCGGAGGACGTCTACGCCGACTGGATCGGCGGCTACCTGGACGCCGACACCGCCGTCGTCACCGTCACGGACGGGGAGTCCGACGCCACACGTTTCCTGATGCTGGACGTGACCACGGCCAGCGTCGTCGGCACCCTGGCGGAGCGTCCCTACCTGCTCGGCGACGGAACCTGGGTCACCCGCGATGAGCTGGGCATCCTGTCCCAATGGGGCCTGAATCGTCCCCTTGGGAATCCTCGTCTTTGACGGTGGCTCCGACGTCGCCGGCCGTGCTCGCGTGTGACGGAAGCCGCCGCGAGGACCGAATCAACGTGGACACGACTCGACAGCTGCTTTACTCGGGTCCATGTCGAAGCGCACGTCCGGGGGAGGACCCCACCAAGGAGAACCGCACGGGGAATCCCTCAGCAGCAAGCTCAACTGGCTTCGAGCCGGTGTGCTGGGCGCCAACGACGGCATCGTCTCGACGGCCGGACTCGTGGTCGGGGTCGCCGGAGCGACGGCCGACCGCACCGCGATCCTGACGGCCGGGGTCGCGGGACTCGTCGCCGGCTCGTTCTCGATGGCGGGTGGCGAGTACGTGTCCGTCAGCACCCAGCGCGACACCGAGGACGCGATGGTCCGCCTGGAAAAGCGTGAACTCGCCGAGATGCCCGAGCAGGAACTCGCCGAACTCACCGACATCTACCGGGACAAGGGCCTCTCACCGGAATTGGCGGCGCGGGTCGCGGCCGAACTGACCGAGAAGGACGCCCTACGGGCGCACGCCGAGGCGGAACTCGGCATCGACCCCGACGACCTGGTCAACCCGTGGCACGCGGCCTTCGCCTCGTTCTTCTCCTTCGCCATCGGCGCGCTCCTGCCGCTCATCGCGATCATCCTCCCGCCGACCTCGGCTCGCGTGTGGACCTGTGGCGTCGCGGTCGTGATCGCGCTCGCCCTCACCGGCTACACGAGCGCGTGGCTCGGACAGGCCCGCCGTTGGCGTGCCGTCCTCCGCAACGTCGGCATGGGCGCCATCACCATGGTGGTCACCTACCTCGTGGGTCTCGTGTTCGGCGTCAGCGTCAGCTGACGTTCGCGGGCGGTCCGGTGGGGGAGAACCGTCTCTTCGCGAGGACCGTCACCCGCGTCGGCGTGGAGTACCGTGGTCCGCCCGAGACGAGGCGAGACGAGACGAGGTGGACATGACGGTTCCGGGAACCGAAGGCGTGACCGAGGTGACGACCCTGGAGGAGCTGCGCGCGATCGTCGGGGAGCCCTCGGGTCGCGCGGTGACGAAGGAACGCGCCGCGCTGACGGAGATGGACCGTCGTTGGCTCGCGGCGTCCCCGCTGTGCCTGGTGGCGACGTCCGACGCGACCGGCGACTGCGACGTCTCGCCGAAGGGCGACCCGCCCGGCTTCGCCCGTGTGCTCGACGACCGGACCATCGCCATTCCCGACCGCCCCGGCAACAAGCGCGTCGACGGCTTCGTCAACCTGCTGGCGAACCCCCGTATCGGACTGTTGTTCATGATCCCCGGTCGTGGAGACACCCTGCGGATCAACGGCAGTGCCCGGATCGTCTCGGACGCACCGTTCTTCGACGACATGGTCGTGAAGGGACACCGCCCGAAGCTCGCCGTGGTCGTCGACATCGAACAGGTCTTCTTCCACTGCGCCAAGGCCTTCCTGCGGTCCCAGCTGTGGAAGCCGGAAACCTGGCGGCCCGACGCGTTGCCTCCGCACGCCCACATCGTCAAGGCCGTGCAGGACACGCCGGAGACCGTCGACGAACTGCTCACATACTATGGACCGTCCTATGAGGCGGGAATGTATCGTTGACACGGCAACGGCCCCGGACGCTGGTCTCGTCCGGGGCCGTTGTGTTTCAGGCGATCGCTATTCGACGATCGCGTTCGGCAGCGCCAGCGCCACGGTGATCTGGTCTTCCAGACTCATCGCCGGAGCGCGATCACCGAGATCGGCCAGCGCGTCGCCGGTGTCCTCGTCCTCCTTCGCCACCTGGTTCTCGATCACGACGGCGGTGCCGTCGGTGCGGTAGACCACGGTCGTGTGGACACGCCAGTAGGTCGCACCGGTCCCGCTGTGCGAGGTCGACGCCACGGCTTGGCGAATGAGCTCGCCGTTCGGTCCCGTGGTCTCGGTGCACGTGATGTCCTCGATCGCCTTGCCCTCGAAGTCGGACTGGTACTCCGTCGACTCGCAATCGATCAGGTCGGTCGGACCGTCCGTTCCGGTCGTGAAACCGCCGGCCGGCCACACCTGCATGTCCAGGCGCTCGGTGAACTCGGCGCCGGGGAACAACGCGTACGGCGCGACGGTCGTGTTGTTCTCGCCCTCAACGCTTGTCTCGTACAACGGCTGAGAGTGGATCGGCTCCACATCGTAGGAACCCTCGTCGACGACCTCGGTCACCTTGCTCAAGGTGTTGACGATGTCGACGACCTCGGGTTCGCCTCCACCTCCGAACATGCCTTCCTGGTCGAAGTCGATGCCCGGATACAGCTCGTCGAACACCGACCGAAGCGCCTCGGTGTACGCCTCGGTCGCCTCCGTGCGCTCGATGTCCTCGTCCCAGAAGAGCGGGCTCCATTCGTAGGTCTTGTCCGGGTCTAGCTCGGGCAGGGTCACCTCGGGCTGTGTGACGTTCTTCGGTCCCGCCGCGGGCGCGGGGTCTCCCGCGGTACCGACCGACGCCGCGAAGATCGCGACCGCCGAGACCGCGGCAACCGCCGTCACGGAACCACCGCCGATCGCCAGCGCGCGGAATCGCCGTCCCCGGCGTCCCGCGGTCACGAGGCCGTCCATGTCGAGCCCGAACGGAACGGGTCCCTTTGGAAGCTCGTCGTCGAGACGCCGCTTCAGTTCATCAGTCATCGCAAAGCTCCTTCAGCCTGCATAGGAATGGTGCTCCCGAGCAGGCCGCGCAGCGTCTGCAGTCCCCGCGCGGTCTGACTCTTCACGGTCCCCGCCGAGCACCTCATGATCGAGGCGGTCTGCTCGACGGACATGTCCTCCCAATGTCGGAGGACCACAGCCAGACGCTGACGATGCGGAAGTCGGCCGAGCGCCTCCAACACCATCAACCGATCGGTCTCGGCTTCGCGCGGATCCGGACCCGCGCGATCGGGAAGCCGTCGGCTCGGACGTTCCTTGCGGAACCATCCCAACCGCCGCTCGTCGTGGACCGTGTTGGCGATGATCCGCCGTACGTAGGCGTCCGGCGACTGGATGACCGCCTTCGGCCACCTGATGTACAACTTGATCAGTGCTTTTTGCACGATGTCCTCGGACTGATGCCAGTCACGGCACAGCATGTACGCGAATCGCCCCAGTTGATCAAACCGGGAGGCGACGAACTCGCGATACTCCGCTTCGGATTCAGGCTTCACAGTGCTCAACTCTCGTTTCTTGGCTGTGCCCGTATTGACGTCCACGCCATCGAGATCGGTTGCACCGTCGACGCGGGTTTCTGTCGGCCGCGCGGGTACATCGACCCCGCCCGGATCGGCCTTTTTCGCCAGTGTGCGCCGCGTCGAGGCACTAGCCTCGAAGACATCTGTGCCACCACGACGAGCGCCCACCGCCCGTCGACCGGAACTGGCGGAACGACAACAGGAGTAGCGACATGCGCGCGATCGCGGTCAGTAAGTTCCACGCCGAACCCGAGCTGGTCGACGTGCCGACGCCGACTCCCGCCCCCGGGGAAGTGCTCGTCGCCGTCGCCGCGGCCGGGCTGAACCCGTTCGACTGGAAGGTCGCCGACGGTGTGCTCGACGGCCTGGCGGAGCACGTGTTCCCGCTGGTGATGGGCACCGACTTCGCGGGAACGATCGAAGCGGTCGGTGACGGCGTCACGCGGTTCGCAGTCGGCGACGAGGTGTACGGGCAGGCGTCCCGTCCGCCGGTCGGCACCGGCACCTACGCCGAGTACGTCACCGTCCCGCAGGACGGCCCGATCGCGCTCGCGCCGCGCAAGATCCCCATGAGCCAGGCGGCGGCGGTGCCGACGGCGGGCATGACCGCGCTGGGAATCGTCGAGGCGGCGGGCATCCAGGAGTACGAGAGCCTGCTGATCATCGGAGCCGCCGGTGGCGTCGGCTCGTTCCTGACACAGCTCGCGTCCGCCGTCGACGTGCGCGTCCTGGCGGCGGTGCGCGGCCCCGAGGAACAGCGCATGGGTTCCCTCGGCGCGGCCGTCACCATCGACACCACCGCCCAGCCGTTGACCGAGCGCATCCGGGACGAGTACCCCGAAGGCGTTGACGCGCTCGTCGACCTGGCGTCCGGCCGGGACGCGTTCGCCGCGCACGCCCGACTCGTGCACGCCGGTGGAGTGGCGTTGTCGACGACGGGCGCCGCGGACCCCCAGGAACTGGCCGATGAGGACATCGAAGGGGTCAACTTCGGGATGTCCGCGTCGGCGAAGACCTTGACGCGCTTGGCGACCGAGATCGACGAGGGCCGGCTCGTCGTCCCGATCGAGCACGAGGTTCCCCTTGACCAGGCGTCGGGGGCGATCACCGCCAACCGCGAGGGACGTGCGCGCGGGAAGACCGTCATCCGGTTGTGACCGAGGAGGCAGCAGTGTCCGGGTTGGATCGAATAGTCGTCGGCATCGCCGACGGTTCCGAGAGCATGGCGGCGCTCACCTGGGCCGTCACCGAGGCGGCTCGGGCGAAGGCCCGGCTGACGCTCGTCCACGCGTTCCAGTGGATGGTTCCCGCGTACATGGTGGACAGTCCGCGGTTCGCGGCGCTCGACGCCGTGGAGTCGGAAAGGCTCTCTCGCGACTCGGCGACGGAGGCCGCGCAGGAGCTGTTGGAACGCGCGATGGAGGTCGTGCTGCATCGCGATCGGGACGCGGTCGTCGACATCGTCGCTGCAGAGGGCCACCCCGTGACCGTGCTGCGCGAGGAGGCGATGAACGTGGACCTGCTAGTCGTGGGAAGCCGGGGGCGGGGCCTGCTCGGCCGCGTCCTGCTCGGCTCCGTCAGCTCCGGCATCGCGGGTGTGCCGACGTGCCCGGTGGTCGTCGTTCGCGCCCTGCACCGTCAACACGACGACAATCCGCCCATTGTGGTGGGGGTCGACGGTTCGCGTGCGAGCGACGCGGCGCTGCGTTTCGCCTTCGAGTCCGCGCGTCGCGACAGCGCCTTCCTACGGGTGTTGCACGGTCGTCGCCACAACCGACGGTTGGGCGCCGACCGGGAGACGACCGACGCCGAGGAGGAACGTCGATGGTTGGCCGAGATGGTGGAACCGCTCGCGAGCGAGTACGACGACGTGACGTACACGGTCGACACGGTGGACGGCAAGGCGGCGTTGGCGTTGACGGACGCGTCGGCACACGCCCGGCTGGTCGTCGTGGGGACGAGGGGCGACAAACATCTGCCGTCGCTTCGTCTCGGGTCGGTCAGCCAGGGCGTCCTGCATCACGCGTGGTGTCCGGTGGCGATCGTTCCGGCGCCGCAAACCGACGACTAGGCCGTTCGGGATCGGAGGGCCATCACCGTGTGGCCGACCCCGGGGGAGACATCGCTCCGTAGAGACCCGGCGGCGGTCGGTGGTGTGTGGTGTGGTCAACCGCCGCCGGGTCTGGGTGCGGTGGTGAAAGCTTGGCGAGGCCGCGTGCGGCCTCAGTGACGAGTCTACGGGGCAGACCCCGCAAAACCGGGATCGTGGACGGCGGGGCGTGTCGTGTCGTTCGACGGCGGCGTTTCGCCTGCTCGTCACGGTGCCGCCGGAGAATTGGCCCGGTGACGGCGTGTCGCGTACCGTAACGATGCCGGTGGCCGGCGCCCGGGCGGGGCACCGGCCACCGCGCGATCAGTCGTCGAGCCCGGCGATGCGCGGCCCGGCCTGACGCTGTTCGTCGAGCCAGCTCTCCACGTCGTCGGCCGTGCGCGGCAAGCCGTCCGAGAGGTTCCGGTGACCGTCCTCGGTGACGAGCACGTCGTCCTCGATCCGGATGCCGATACCGCGAAGCTCCTCCGGGACCAACTCGTCGTTGGCCTGGAAGTACAGGCCCGGTTCGACGGTCAGGACGTGACCGGCGCCGAGCTTGCCACCCCAGTAGTGCTCCTTGCGGGAGGCGGCGCAGTCGTGCACGTCGATGCCGAGCATGTGCCCGAACCCGTGCAGCGTCCAACGGCGGTACAGCAGCGAATCCTCGGCCATCGCCTCGTCGACGGTGCTCGGCAGGATCCCGAGATCGTTCAGGCCCTCGGCGAGGACGCGCATGCAGGTCGTGTGGATGTCCTTGTAGTCGACACCCGGCTTGACGGCCTCCATGCCCGCCTGCTGGGAGGCGTAGACGATGTCGTACACCTGACGCTGCAACGGACTGAACGTGCCCGTCACCGGGATGGTGCGGGTGACGTCGGCGGTGTACAGGTGGTTGTTCTCGACACCCATGTCCATGAGCAGCAGCTCACCGGGCGTGGTGCGGCCGTCGTTGGTGATCCAGTGCAGGGTCGTCGCGTGCGATCCGGCGCCGACGATCGAGTCGTAACCGATGCCGTTGCCTTCGAGGCGGCTGCGCGCGGCGAACACGCCCTCGAGGAGGCGTTCCGACACGGACCGGTTCGTCGGCAGGATGCGGGCGACGTCCTCGAAGCCCCGCACGGTGATGTCCACCGCGTCCTGGAGCTGTGCGATCTCCCATTCGTCCTTGAACATCCGCAGTTCACTGAGGACGGCGGCGAACTCCCGGTCGCGGGTCAGCTGCGGGTTGCCGTCCGATCCGGTCGTGGGTGCCTCGGCTGGGATCGCCGCGTCGACCGCCGTGTCGAAACCGCGCAGCACTCGTGCCTTCGCGCGTTCCAGATCCGGCAGGATGCTCTCCAACTCGGCCAGGTCTCGGCACTCGATGCCGAGAAGCACCGACATCTCGTCGAGCGCGTGGCGACGACCGACCCACAGCTCGCCGTACTGGGAACTGCGGAAGAACTCGTCCGACTCGGTCGACTTGCGAGGACGGCGGTACAACACCGCGTCATGACCAGAACCGTTGGGGCGCAGTACGAGCACGCCCTCGGGGTCGTAGTCACCGGTGAGCCACGCGTAGTCGCTGTTGGCGCGGAACCGGAAGAAGGTGTCGTTGGAACGGACCTTCTCGTGTCCCGTGGGAATGATGAGCGTCTCGCCCGCGAACGCGTCCGAGAGGGCGCGGCGACGGGCCGCGTGCTGTTCCGCCTGCGGGACGGCGACGAGTCCGGTCAACGCGGAAGGGCCCCAGCCGGAGCGCATCAGGTTGAGGAACTTCTCCGGGTACGCGGGGTCGTGGGGGCGTTCGCCCTTCTTCGTCCCGGTATCCGCCTTGTTGTCTGTCATGTGACCGTGCCTTCCCAAGGAGTGTTGATCCGCCGCCTCGACCGTAGCGCCGTACCGGGCGTCATGTCACGTCACTTCTACGCGTTTCGTGCTCCGGAGTGGTGCGTCTCGCCACGTGCCGGTCGACGGGGAACGGGTCGATGATCGTTGCGAGGATGGGGCCATGACACCTTTCCTCTGGCGGCGTGGGCGCAAGTTGCGCCATTCGGGTCACGTGGCGGGATGGTGGATGGAGTTGGTCCTCGGCGAGGACGAGCACGGCGTCTGGGCCGCCCAGCAACCGGAGAGCCCGTGCTTCCTTGACGACGGGACCTGTTTTCGGATGTCCGATGTGACGATTCGGTGCTATCCGCGTGAGGAGTGGTGGGTCGCGACGCTCTACGGTCCGAGAAGGGCGGGAACCGCGACGGATCCCGACGGCGTGAGCAGTTCGTTCGAGCGGCTGGCGCAGATCTACGTGGACATGGCGATACCGGCCCGACACGACGACGACGGAGTATCCTTTGTCGACTTGACGCTCGACGTCGTCGACGACGGCCGCGGCACCGTCGAGATCGTCGACGCCGACGAGATCGACGCCGAAGCCGCGCGGTGGGGCATCCCGACCGCCCATGTGGCGGCCGCGCTCAGCGTCGGCGAGGAGGTTCTGGCGGCGGTCTCAGGGCGGCGACCCCCGTTCGATGGGGCCACCTTCGACCGTTGGCTGCGCCGATACGCCGAACACGGACCCCAACTCAGCGTGAAGTCCTAGGTCGTGACGGTGTCATCGCAGCTCATCGGACCGTCGTCGCCTTGCCCGAACGAAACTCGGGGCGGGCTCTAGCGTCGCTAAGATGGTCGGCATGTGCGGATTGTTGACATATATCAGTGCCAACGGCACGGCGGCTGCCCAACGCGAGGCCATCGCCGCGGCCAACGAACGTTTGCACCACCGAGGACCCGACGAGACGGGTATCGAGATCATCGATCAGGATGTCGCGATCGCGCACAAGCGGCTGTCCATCATTGACGTCGAGTCGTCCCATCAGCCCCTGTGGTACGCCGACGGCCGGTACGTCATGACGTACAACGGCGAGGTCTACAACTACAAGGAGCTGCGGGCGGAGCTCATCGAGCGGTACGGGGCGACGTTCGCCACCGACGGCGACAGCGAGGTGATCCTCGCGGGTTACCACTATTGGGGGCCGCAGGTCGCGCAACGCCTGCGCGGAATGTTCGCGTTCGTCATCTGGGACCGCGAGCAGCGTTGTGGCTTCGGGGCACGGGATCCGTTCGGCATCAAGCCGATGTTCCACCTGCGCAACGAGAGCGGCATCTACTTCTCCAGCGAGAAGAAGGCCTTGATGCCGTTCACCGACGCGAAGGACCTCGACGAGAAGAACCTCTCCCACTACTTGACCCTGCAGTACCCGCCCGAGCCCGGCAGCATGCACCGGCAGATCGGCCGGATCGCGGCGGGACACTACGTCCAGTTCGCCGCCGGCGGCGAGGTGCGCGCCGTCAAGTACTTCGAACCCACGTTCGCGCCGCGCCCCGTCGACGACCCGCAGCGTCTCTACGACGAGATTCTGGACACCCTGCGCGAATCAGTGCGGATGCACATGCGGGCCGACGTTCCCGTGGGCGCCTTCCTCTCCAGCGGCATCGACTCCACCGGCGTCGTGGCCCTGGCGCGCGAGTTCAATCCGAACATCCTCACCTTCACCATGGGTTTCGACGTCCCCGGGCACTACAACGAGCTCGACGTCGCCCTGGAGTCGGCGGAGCATCTGGGCGTCAAGGCGATCGGCACCAAGATCGGTGCGCAGGAGATGATGTCGGCGTTGCCCCAGATCGTCTGGTACCTGGACGACCCGGTCGCCGACCCGGCTCTCGTGCCGCTGTACTTCGTCGCGAAGAAGGCCGCCGAGTACGTCACCGTCGTCCTCGGCGGTGAGGGCGCCGACGAGTTCTTCGCCGGTTACCCGATCTACCGGGAACCGCTGTCGCTGCAATCGATCCAGGGCCTCCCACGGACGGTGCGCTCGGGTCTGCGGGCCGTGTCGAAGGTGATTCCCGAAGGCGTCAAGGGCAAGAGTTTCCTGGAGCGCGGCACGACCGACCTCGAGACGCGCTTCGTCGGCAACGCCAACATCTTCTCCGAGGAGGAGAAGGAGCGCATCCTGCGTCGCTACGACAGCAGCGTCCGCTACACCGACATCACCGGTCCGATCTACGGCGAGTGCGAGGGCCTCGACGACACGACCCGCATGCAGTACGTCGACATGAAAACGTGGCTGCGCGGTGACATCCTCGTCAAGGCCGACCGCATGTCGATGGCGCACAGCCTCGAGGTCCGCGTGCCGTTCCTCGACACCGAGGTGTTCAAGGTCGCGTCGCGTGTCCCGCTGGACGAGAAGGTGCGCCTGCGCGGGAACCACACCAAGTACGCGCTGCGCCAGGCGCTCGCGAAGGTCGTCCCGCCGGCGATCGTCAACCGCCCCAAGATGGGTTTCCCGACGCCGACGCGCGTCTGGCTCGCGGACGAGATGTTCGAGTGGGCCGACGACATCCTCGCCAACGCCGGTTGTGGTCACCTCATCGACCTGGAGTACGTCCGCGGTCTGCTGCGCGACCACCGGGACGGCAAGGCCGACAACAGTCGCAAGGTGTGGACGATCCTCGTGTTCTGCCTGTGGCACGCGATCTTCGTCGAGCAGTCGCTGGACCCGGGCGTGACTCGGGCGCAGTCGCAGTTGGCGAAGAAACCGGCCGTCGGTTCGTTCGTGTCCTAATAGTCGATACTGTGGACGGTCACCTTCGGTGGCCGTCCACAGTCGTCTTCCGATGCTTCTTTGTGTGTGGGGGCGACGGTTTCACCTTGCCGACGGCGTCGACGACGTTCGATGCACCGCCCGAGCTCCGATCCGACCATCACGGATAATCAGCGAGCGCTTCCGCCCAATTCTCGGCGGCGTCGCGCAGGGTCGCGCGCGGCAATTCCGTCTCGATGGTGAAGGGGTCGCCCGCGCCGATTCGCGGGCGCCACGGTGGAGAGAACTCGAGGTCGAAGGCGATGCGCAGCCCCACTCGTTCCGGGCTGCGCGTGAGCACCGCGAACGCCAGGTTCGGTTCGAGGAACCACAGGTCGTCGTGTCCGGCTCGCTCGTCGGCGAGATCGCGTAGCCAACGGCCGAGGTTGATCGCTTCGTCCGGTGTGAGGGCCTGCCATCGGAACGCCCATGTCCCTGCGGCGGCGATCGCCTCGCCGCGAATCATCAACCAGCTGCGGCGCAGGCTTTCCTCTGCCGCGTCCGGGAACTGGTATCCGTCGACGTCGAGACTCACGCCTCGACCGTCGAGCCCGAATATGCGCATGGGACCAGCCTTTCACCGCTTCGGAAGCACCGTTTCGGGGGTTGACCGCCCGTCCCGCGGGTCGGCTACCTTGTGGTCATGAACGACACCGAACGCTTCACCATCGACATGCCCGCGGAGCAGCTGGCTCAGATCAGACGGATCGTCTCGGCGGGCGGAGCGGACAGCGTGTCGTCTTACGTGGCGGAGGCGGTGCGGATCAAACTGCACCGAGATCAGTCGCTGTCCGAGCTGCGCGATCTGTTCGACCGCAAGGGGCAGGCCCCGAGCGCCGAACACCTGGCGTGGGCACGCGACGTTCTGGGCGTTCCGGCGGACGATGGCGGGGCCGTCTCGTGATCGGTGGTCGCATCCTCGACTCCTCGGCGATGGTCGGCTTCGCCGCGTCATCGCCGTACCCACAAGCGGTCGTGTGGACGGCGGCCGAACAGGGAATCGTCCTCGCCATTCCTTCGGGGGCGCTCGCGGAGGCGTGGTCGAAGGCGCCTCGGCGCGATCGGGACGCCCTGAAGGTGCTGCTGTCGCTGCCGGTCACGGTGATCCTGGAACTGGATCAGCGGGCCGCGCACGACGTCGGCCTGATGCTGTCGCGGTCACGTCAGCACGGCAAACTCGCCGCCGGACACGTGACCTGGTGCGCGCAACGTCGTCGTGGCTGGCCCATCCTCACCGGGGATCCCAAGACCCTCCTGGCCATGGATTCGACATTGGAGATCGATACGCTGCCCTGACGCGTTCAGCGTTTCGTACCCGACAGGAACGCCGCGCGATCGAGCAGGATTCGGACGAACTGTCCTTGCGCCAGTACGGTTCCGTCCGCGCCGGTGACGACGATGTCGAACGTCAGTCGCCGCCCTTCCCGGGAAGCCAACGTCGCCTGCGCCGTCACCAGGTCGCCGCACACGGCGGGGACGAGATGGGTCAACTCGACACGGCTGCCCACCGTGGTCAGGTTCGTCGGCATTCGCCTGGTCAGCGCCGACATGCACGCCGCCTCCGCCAATGCGATAACACGCGGTGTGCCGAGTACCGGCACGTCACCGGAACCGAGTGTTTGAGCGGTGTCGGCCTCCGTCACGGTCGAGGTCACCGTGCCCCTGGTCTCACCGATTATCAGAGTGGGGACTGTCGAGGCATCGCGCATCAATCCACTGTACTGTCCGCGCCGCGGTCGCCGAGCACTGCGGAAGCCCGTTCATGTTGCCGCCCAGCGCAATCCACGTCGACCCCGGCGGCTTCGATCGTCGAGGCCACCGCGAGCGGACGGCGGGGGGTGGGCGGGCGCCGCCGGTGGCGTCGACCGCGGCAATGGCACACTGGGCCGCATGAACAAGGTGGCTGACCGGCAGTATGAGGCGGTGGCGCGTCCCCGCAAGGCGACGATCGGCTGCGTGGTCGCGGCCGTCGCGGTCGTCCTGGTGTGCTCGTTCGTGGCGACCGCTCTGCGCGGCGAGACCGAGGGCGGCGGTGTCTTCCACGCCGCCGACCAGTACGCCATGGTCGGCTTGGGTCTGCTCTGTGCGGCGGGTCTGCTCGCGTTCGCGCGCCCGCGCGTCTGGGCCAACGCCTCTGGAGTCAAGGTTCGCAACATCGTCGGCGTCTACGAGCTCCCATGGGAGATCGTCGCGGCGGTGTCGTTTCCGCGCGGCGCGTCCTTCGCGCAGCTGGAACTGGCCGACGGTGATGTCGTCGCGATGAACGCGATCCAGGCCGTCGACGGCGACCACGCCGTCACCGCCATCCGCGCGCTGCGCGCGCTCCACTCGGGCGGCAAGGCCGACGAAGCCGTCTGATAGTGTTGACCGTCGACCACGCCGTCAACGCGCTCGCGCGTCGACGGCGTCGCAAGCGGAGCCCCGCTCCCACCCGCCGGTAGGTACGCGTCAAGCGACCACGACCTGGCGGGTCCGGTCGCCCGACCTCGAACACCACGGTGTTCGGGGTGCTGGGTGAAGCGCACTGTGCGCACCGGTACGGACCAGGGCCTCGGCATACGCCGAGGCTTTATTCGTGGGTGGGGTTCGTCGCGTCGTCACAACGTGGTTGATGCATGTGCACGTGTCGCTTTACTTAGGAGGTCTCATCAGCGATTTGCGCGTGAACGAACAGATCCGGGCTCGCGAAGTCCGGCTCGTCGGCCCGCAGGGTGAACAGGTGGGCATCGTCTCCCTGGACAAGGCCCTGCAGCTGGCGGCCGACGTCGATCTGGATCTGGTCGAGGTTGCGCCCACCGCTCGCCCGCCCGTGTGCAAGCTCATGGACTACGGCAAGCACAAGTACGAGACCGCGTTGAAGGCTCGCGAAGCTCGGCGTAACCAGCAGCAGACTGTCATCAAAGAGATGAAGCTCCGGCCGAAGATCGATGAACATGACTACGAGACCAAGAAGGGTCACGTCGTCAGGTTCCTCAAGGCCGGGGACAAGGTCAAGATCACGATCATGTTCCGTGGCCGTGAGCAGAGCCGCCCCGAGCTCGGGCTCCGTCTGCTGCGTCGCCTCGGTGAGGACATCGCCGACCTCGGGGTCGTCGAATCCGCGCCGAAGCAGGACGGCCGCAACATGGTCATGGTGCTGGCGCCCCACCGGGCGAAACAGCCGGTTGCAGCCCGTCCGAGTAAGCGAGCCGAACGGGCTGAGCAGCGCGCCGCCGCCCAGACCGACGACGCCGAATAACCACACCCATAAGGAGTACCGATGCCGAAGATGAAGAGCCACAGCGGTATGGGCAAGCGCGTGAAGATCACCGCTTCCGGCAAGATTCTTCGCCAGCGTGCCAACCGTCGGCACCTGTTGGAGCACAAGTCGAGCCGACGCACGCGTCGCCTGGACG
This sequence comes from Stackebrandtia soli, assembly GCF_965137155.1. Classification (NCBI taxonomy): domain Bacteria; kingdom Bacillati; phylum Actinomycetota; class Actinomycetes; order Glycomycetales; family Glycomycetaceae; genus Stackebrandtia; species Stackebrandtia soli. The sequence continues at coordinate 18,832 of NZ_CBCRZX010000001.1, read as the reverse complement.
GGACCGTCGAGGTCGCCAAGTCCGATGTCAAGCGCATCAAGAAGATGCTCGGCAAGTAACCGTTTCGTCCATTCAAAACCTTGACCGGGGATCGTCATTCCGGTCGCGATGAGGAGAACAACCCGTGGCACGCGTTAAGCGGGCGATCAACGCCCAGAAGAAGCGCCGCACCACCCTTGAGGCCGCCAAGGGTTACCGGGGGCAGCGCTCCCGGTTGTACCGCAAGGCCAAGGAGCAGCTGCTCCACTCGCTGGAGTACTCCTACCGGGACCGTCGGGCCCGCAAGGGCGACTTCCGTCGCCTGTGGATCACCCGCATCAATGCCGCCGCTCGTGCGAACGGCATCACTTACAACCGCTTCATCCAGGGCCTCAAGGCCGCTGAGATCGAAGTGGACCGCAAGGTCCTGGCGGACCTCGCCGTGACCGACGCCGCGGCCTTCACCGCGCTCGTCGACGCGGCCCGCGCCGCGCTCCCCGCGCAGCAGACCGCCGCGTAATGCCGCAGGGCTTTCGACCCGGGGCGGACCCGCTGACGAAGCGGTCGTCCCGGGTCGTCGCCGTTCGTAAGCTCGCCCGCCGCAAGGTTCGTGACGAGCGTCGACAGTTCCTCGCCGAGGGACCGCAGGCCGTGGCGGAGGCGCTGCGCCGATCCGGAACCGTCGTCGAGCTGTTCGCGTCGGCTCCGGCCGCCGAGCGGTACGACGAGTTGATCGACCTCGCCGTCGCGGACGGAGTGTCCGTCCACGAGGTGACCGACGACGGGCTCGCGGCTCTCACCGAGACCGTCACTCCACAAGGGCTTGTCGCGGTGTGTCGGTATCTCGATGTCGACGTGCCCTCCTCGCCCCGACTCGTGGCGGTCCTCGACGGAATCTCCGACCCGGGCAACGCCGGCACGATCCTGCGCGCCGCCGACGCCACCGGGGCCGACGCCACCGTCTTTCCCGACGCGACGGTCGACCCCTACAACGGCAAGTGCGTCCGTTCGTCGGTGGGGAGCCTGTTCCACCTTCCGGTGGTGCGCGGCGGTGACACCGCGACGATCGTGGAGCGCCTGCGCGCCGACGGACTGCGCGTCCTCGCCGCGGACGCCCACGGCGACACCGATCTCGACGACCTGATCGACGCGGGCTCGCTCGTGTCGCCGACGGCGTGGTTGTTTGGCTCGGAGGCCCATGGCCTGCCGGAACACGTTGCCGCTCTTGCCGACGCGCGGGTGAAGGTGCCCATCTACGGTCACGCGGAGAGCCTTAACCTCGCGACCGCCGCGACCGTGTGCCTGTATGCTTCAGCGAGACAACACCGCAGAGGAGCACCCCAGTGATGAGCGCGATCGAGTGGCGACGCTCTCGGCTCACGTCCTGGTTTATCCGGCCCGCCGGCGGCGGGCCTCGGCGGTAATCGTCTTCTGTCGATTGTGATCGCTTTGGCTCGGCTCCCGGTGGGCTGGCGGCGTCGCCGCGAAGGTCCTCTTTTAGTCTGCTCTGGGTCTTTGTGACCCCATAACCGGGAGTGATTGCCTGCGATGAGCTATAGATCAGATCCGTACGACCCCAAACAGGTCGCCTACCTGTCGCCGGAGGCGCTCGACGCCGCCGTCACCGACGCCACGAAGGCGTTCGAGTCGGCCGACGACGTGGAGGCGTTGGCCGCGGCCAAGGCCTCGCACCTCGGGGACAAGTCACCTGTCATGCTGGCTCGACGCGAGATCGGCGCCCTGCCGCCCGCCGCGAAGTCCGACGCGGGCAAGCGCGTCAACGCCGCCCGCGTCGCGATCACCGAGGCGTTCTCGGCGCGGTCCGAGATCCTCGCGGTCGAGGCGGCCGAGCGCGCGCTGCGGGAGGAGACGGTGGACGTGACGGTGCCGGTCGACCGGCACCGTCCGGGCGCACGGCATCCGCTGACGCTGATGGCCGAACGCATCGCCGACACCTTCGTCGCGATGGGGTACCAGATCAGCGAGGGGCCCGAGGTCGAGCCGGAGTGGTTCTCCTTCGACGCCCTCAACATCGGCGAGGATCACCCCGCTCGATCCATGATGGATACCTTCTACATCGCGTCGGCGAGTCGCGCCGCCGGTAGCGGCCTCACACTGCGTCCGCACACGTCGACCGTCCAGATTCACACCATGTTGGACAACGAACCGCCGATCTACGCGATCGCGCCCGGGCGTGTCTATCGGACCGATGAGGTCGACTCGACGCACAGCCCCGTGTTCCATCAGACGGAGGGCCTCGTCGTCGACAAGGGCATCACGATGGCGCACCTGAAGGGGACACTGGATCACTTCGCCCGGGCCATGTTCGGGCCGTCGGCGCGGGTGCGACTTCGTCCGTCGTACTTCCCGTTCACCGAGCCGAGCGCCGAGCTGGACGTGTGGTTCGAGGCGCACCGCAACGGTCCGCGTTGGATCGAATGGGGCGGCTGCGGCATGGTCAACCCGCGGGTCCTGCGCGCCTGCGGCATCGACCCGTCCGTCTACAGCGGATTCGCTTTCGGAATGGGCATCGACCGTGCGTTGATGCTGCGGCACGACGTCTCGGACATGCGGGACATGTTCGACGGCGACATCCGGTTCCCGCTGGCCCTCGGAAGGGAGGAGTAGTCATGCGCGTATCCGTATCGTGGCTGCGCGAGTACGTCGACCTCGGTGACGAGCTCACCGTCGCCGACCTCGACGCTGCCTTGGTTCAGTGTGGACTCGAAGTCGAGGAGATCCACGACCTGACGCAGCGGGTCACCGGCCCGCTGGTCGTCGGGAAGGTCGTCTCCATCGAGGAGCTGACCGAGTTCAAGAAGCCGATCCGCCACTGCATGGTCGACGTCGGCGAAGGCGAGCCGCGCAGCATCGTCTGCGGCGCCCGCAACTTCGCCGAAGGCGATCGGGTCATCGTCGCGCTGCCCGGCGCTGTCCTGCCCGGTGACTTCGCGATCGCCACGCGAAAGACCTACGGCAAGATCTCTGACGGCATGATCGCCTCGGGTCGCGAGCTCGGGGTCAGCGACGATCACGACGGCATCCTCGTGCTCCCGGAATCCCTCGACGTCGCCCTGGGCGCGGACGCGCGTCCCATCGTCGGGCTCGACGACGTGATCATCGAACTGGCGATCACCCCCGACATGGGTTACTGCTTCTGCATGCGCGGTGTCGCCCGCGAGGTCGCGCACCGCCTTCAGCTGCCGTGGCGTGATCCGGCGATGCTCGTCGAGGAGCCGAAGGCCACCGCCGACGGCGCCTACCCGCTGATCGTCGAGGACACCCACGGCTGCGACCGTTTCGCGCTGCGGCGCGTCACGGGCGTCGACCCGATGGCCGACAGTCCCGAGTGGATGAAGCGTCGGCTGGTGGCGGCGGGGATGCGTCCCATCAGCCTGCCCGTCGACATCACCAACTACCTGATGCTCGAACTCGGGCAGCCGCTGCACGCCTTCGACGCGGCCCGCCTCGCGGGTCCGCTCGTGGTCCGCCGGGCCCGAGTCGGCGAGACACTCACCACATTGGATGATGTGGAGCGCCGCCTCGAACCCGAGGACATGGTCATCTGTGACGACACCGGCCCGCTCTCGCTGGCCGGAGTCATGGGCGGCCAGACCAGTGAGGTCACTCCGGACACCACCGACGTGCTCATCGAAGGGGCGCACTGGGAAGCGTCGATGGTCACCCGCACCGCGCGCCGTCACCGGCTCACCAGTGAGGCAGGGAAGCGATTCGAGCGGGGCGTCGACGCCGGTCTATGCGCGATCGCGGTCCAACGCGCCGCCCAACTGCTCGTCGAGTACGGCGGCGGGACCATCTCGGAGAACGTCTCCGACGTCGACCACCGGGCCGCCGCGACACCGATCGTCATCGACGCGTCCCTCCCGGCGCGCATCATCGGCGTCGACTACACCGACTCCGACGTCGACGCGGCCCTCGCCGCGGCGGGTTGCGACTTCGTGCGTGAGGGCGAGCGCCTGTCGGTCGTTCCGCCGAGCTGGCGACCCGACATCACGAGCGACGCCGACGTCGTGGAGGAGGTGGCGCGCCTCGACGGCTACGACCGAGTGCCGTCCGTGCTGCCGTCGAGCCCGCCCGGACCGGGTCTGACCCCGGTGCAGCGTCGCCGCCGCATCGTGGGCCGGACGCTCGCCGCGCGCGGCACCGTCGAGACCGTCAACTACCCGTTCATCGACACGGGGCTGTTCGACGTGTACGGAATGGAGCTCGATGACGCGCGCCGCCGCGTCGTCACCCTGGTCAATCCGCTCGTCGACAGCGAACCCGCGCTGCGCACCACGCTGCTTCCGGGTCTGCTCAAGGCGTTGAAGCTCAACGTGGATCGTGGCCACCGGGACGTCGGTCTGTTCGAGACCGGCCTGGTCTTCTCTCCGAGCCCGGACGCCGAGGCGGCGGTCCCGAGCCCGTCGACGGCCGACCGGCCGACCGACGCGGAACTGGCGGCCTTCGACGCGGTGCGGCCCATACAGCCGTATCACGTCGGCGCCGTCTTCCACGGACGCCAGGAGCTGAGCGGCTGGTGGGGCGACGGTCGAGTCGCCGATTGGAGCGACGCGGTCGCGCTCGCGGTCGCGGTCGGCACCGCCTGCGGCGTCACCCTCGAGGTGCGACAGGGCCGTTACGCGCCATGGCATCCGGGTCGGTGCGCCGAACTGCTCGTCGACGGTGTCGTCGTGGGGCACGCCGGTGAACTGCATCCGGCCGTGTGCGGTGCGGTCGACGTTCCCAAGCGCACCTGCGCGATGGAACTGGACCTCGACGCGATTCCCCTACCGCCGATCGAGTCGTCCCCGTTGATCTCGCACTACCCCGCCGCGCTGCTCGACGTCGCCGTCGTCGTCGACTCCGGCGTCGCCGCGGCGGACGTCGCCGCGTCGCTGGCGCGGGGGGCGGGCGAGTTGCTGGAGGACCTCCGACTGTTCGACGTCTACTCGGGAGGCAAGCTCGGCGAGGGCCGGAAGTCCTTGGCGTACAACCTCACCTTCCGGGCGCCGGACCGTACGTTGACCGCCGAGGAGACGGTGGCCGCGCGCGACAACGCGGTCGCCATCGCCGCCGACGACCACGGCGCGGAACTGCGCGCCGTCTGATTTCGAGCCTGATCGAACCGGCCCGTGTCCATGTCGGACACGGGCCGGTGTCGTTCGGTCATCCGATTTGAGCAGGACCGTCGTTTCGTACGTCTGGCCAAATGCCTCCGGGCCCGATCGTCGAGACGGCGCGGCCCGGACGACGGTGAACGGTCGCGCCGGTGGGGTGGCACGGGCGCGGTCGACCGATCGTCGGGGGACAAGTCGCAGCGCGGGTGATCGTGGCCGTCCGGCTTCACCTGCGGCGCAGACGTTCGGCGGCCAGACCACCTCGACGCGTCGGTCCTACCAGGGCGTGATCCATTCGAGCGCGTTGCCGGCCGCCTCGACGGAGTGGTCCGCGATCCAGCCGCCGACCTGGGAACCGGCGATGCCGCCCACCAGGCCGCCGAGGGCGCCACCGATGACGGTGCCCACGCCGGGCGTGATGAGGGTGCCGATGCCCGCCCCGATCTTCGCGCCGGCGAGGCCACCTGCGGCCGTTCCGCCGCCCTCCATCGCACCGCGCCATACCGCGCGACCGACCTTCTGGTCTCCGGTCAGTTCCGGGTCTTTGGAGTCCTTGACGGCCTGCTCGGCGGTGCTGGTGACGGTCGAGAGGCCGTTGCCGGCCCGGCCGGCCCACTTTCCGGCGGTGCTCCACGCCGCGCGCGTCTCGCTGGCTCCCGGCGTCGCCCGGAACTCCCCGTTGGCCCCGGAGACCGCACGGTCCCAGGCGGACATGTTCTGCGGCGAGATGAACTGGCCGTTGGCGCCTCTCGGCGCGAACCTGCCGTGCTTCGCGTCGGCCATCCAGGACGCCACGTCCCCGCCTCGCCCGATCACCTCACCCGTGGCCCACGAGGCGGTGCCCAGCGAACCGAGCGGCGAGTTCTTGGGCATTCCCAGCGTGTGCAGCACCGATTCCGCGCCCGCGAGGGAGACCGCGGGTGGGGTGGCGGGGTTGTTCGCGCCCAGCGCCTCTCCCATCGGATTGTTCGGCGTGCAGACCTGTGTGGACAGCGACTCGCCGGGGGTCTGCCCCGACAGCTGTCGGCGCAGGTTCTCCATCGTGGTTCGGGTGCGTTCCTCGGTGTCGACGTGCCGCTGCACGGCGGCGTCGATGTCACGCGCGGTCTCGGTGGTGGCGGCGATGACGGAGTCGCGTCGCCTGGCCAGTTCGTCCAGCACGTGCCGCAGCTGTTGGATCGTTCCGAAGCCCTCGTTGGACCCTAGAACCTGCCGCATCGAGCCGTCGACGGACTTCACATAGGACTCGGCGTCCGCGCCGACGCGTCCGATGCGTTGCCCGGTGGTCCTCACCTGGGGGATGTTGATGTACATGTGCGACTCCTGAGAATCGTGGTCTGTCCCAGAGTACGCAAAAGGATTGGCGTATGTAAAACCGTCACCCGGTTTATCCGTTCTCCACCTCGTCCGGGAGCAACAGTGTCAGTCGTCGCCACACGCCGCTGGCGGTCGTCGGCCACAGGGTGGCGTTCGTGCTGGACGCCTCGCACAGGCACAGACACGTGTCGGCGTCGAGCACCTGGAGCGTGTGCGAGGCCGGCTCGCCCTGGGGCGTCCGCCACTCCACCGTCACGGTCCAGCGGCGCCACGGTCCCGACACCAACCCGGCGACCAGACCGGGAAGCGGTCGGTCCGAGTCGTGCACCGCGAGCGTCTCTGCGGCGGCCTTTCGATCGGAGGCGTTGCCGGACAACAGATCCGCGAGGAGTTCCCCAGTGAGGTGCAGGGGCTCGCTCCCGGACGCCGGGCGGGGACCGAGACGGGTGACTCGCGCGATCACGGCGGGCAGCAGCGTCGGATGCAGCGCGATCAGTTCGCGGTCGCCGTCGGGGAGGTCGAGCAGCAGCGCCGCCTCACCCCGTCCGACCCAGCCGTCGCCGGCCTTGCGGGTGCCGCGGTCGTCGATCAGCCCGATGCGCAAGCGGCAGAGGGAACCGGTCACCGCTCGCAGCCCCGGAACGAGAGCCCGATGTGGTTCGTTTCGGGTGATCGCTCCGGAGTCCACGAGCGCGGTCAGCTGTGGATCGGCCGTGTCGTCGCCGTTCACCCAGGACACGAGGCGATCGAAGGTGGGCTGGTCCAACCGCACCCGCCCGCTGTCGGCGTTGAAGACGAAACTCACGCCGTGACCTCCCCGATCCCGTCGACGCCATCCGGTCGGAAGCGCAAAGCCATGTCCGCGAACATATCGGCGAGACTGTCATAGGCGAAGGTGGCGACGGACGCGGTCAGGGTGAAACCCGTTCCGCTCGCGATCACGGCCCATTGCTCCATCGTGACCGAACCGGTGTCGTCTCCGACGTAGTGGGCCAGTCGCCGGAAGAACCGACGGTCGCCGCCGTCGATGAACTCCCGGTCGATCAGGGAGTAGTGGGGGAGTTCCTGTGGTAGCAACTCGTCGACGTTGGCCTGCCAGACGCCGAGATCGCAACCGGGCGGGAGGGCTTCGCTGGTGACCACGACGTTCGCGCGGAAGCCGACCGTGTCGACGGGCTCGACGGCGATCACCGGGACGCCGTACTGCGGATCCTCGATGCACTCCCAGCCCGACGGAAGCGGCAGGGTGAAACCGGCGACGGGATGTCGGTACTCTTCGAGGCTCATGCCGTCAATCGTCCATTCTAGACCAGGTCGCTCGTGGCGCGGTGTCCGCGCCGGGGAGGCGTCGCCCCATCGGAGCCGGGTCTTGATGTCACTGGGGATCCCAGATCCGGGTCGACAGTGCGACGATAGCGGTCCGATTCAGTCTGTGGGAGGCCGCCGTCCTCCGCGCGGTGGACGAGGGCGAACGACCGCGACCACCGTTCCGGGGCTTGGTGTCGCCGTCGACCGGGACGTCTTGATCGTGGCGCGATCGAATGTCGGCCGCCCCTTGCCCCGGGCGGCGACCGCCGTGGTCGGACGAATCCGGCCCGGCCATGGAGTCGACCGGGCCGGACGTCGTCCGTCAGTTGAAGGACGTCGTGACGATGCGCGCCTTGTATATGTGCCCGCCGGAACGCACCTTGGACCCCGAGTCCCACCTCACCGTGTCACTGCTCCATGGTCGGGGCTCATTGTTCTTGGCCTGCAACCACATTCCCTCACCCGCGGAATCGCGCACATAGGACTTGATGAGGCGCCCCTCGCGTACGGTCTTCTTCGCCAGGGTCGAGGCGTTCACCTCGTACGCGCCGTAGGTGTCGGTGATGAGGAGCTTTCCCTTGTCGGAGTAGTCCGGTTGTAGGTCGTGTCCGAGGCCCTTGAGCGTCACCTTCTTGCTCGTCGCCTTGAGCCGCGTGTTCCGGTAGCTGCCGGTCACCTGGTACGCCCGCAGGACCTTGTCCCCAATGGCCCACAGGAGTTTGCGGGTCGGGTCCCACAACACGCCGTGCGCCCCCGCCAACGTCACCGTCTGCACCTTCGCGAGCGTGCTCGGTTTACTGACCGCGGTGGGCCCGTACACCGTGAGGAAGCCCGCCGAGCTCGCGGTCACGATCGCGCCGATGTCGGGGATGCGCTCGATCGCGTGCGGATTGCCACCGGGCGTCGCCGACCACAACAGGTCGTTGAGTTCCTGGTGCTTCTCGCTCGTCATGTTGACGATGCCGACCTTGCCACCAGAGGCCGTCGCCAGCGCGATCCAGCCGAATGACGCAGTGTTGCGGTACTTGACGTCGGACAGGTTCGACCATCCGCCGCCGCCGGGGCTCCAGCTCCACGTGATGTTGGCGTCGGTCCACGCCGAGCCGCGCTTGAAGTTGAGCAGTCGGTTGGTCCGCTGCTCGGTGATCGACACCTCGTAGTTCGCGGCGGTCGCCGTCGGCTCCGCCAGCGCGGAGTATCCGAAAGCGGCGGCGGGAATCGCGGCCGCGCCGATCGCCGCGCCGCGAAAGAGTGTGCGTCGCTTCATGTTGAGCCCTTCGAGTGGATGTCTGGGTCCTTTGGCGAGTATGCCCCCGCCTGTCACGGGCGTCACGCCGTGCCGCACGAGTTGACCCACATCCCAGCCATATGTATTGTGATACAGTCTTCTGTATAGAAATTCAACGACGAGAGGTGAGACTCGTGGGTCACCGGGTAGCGATCGCCGGAGCCAGCGGTTACGCGGGCGGTGAAGTGCTGCGTCTGTTGGCGGAACACCCCGACATCGACATCGTGGCCGCGACGGCCCATTCCCAGGCGGGCGCGTCCGTCCCGTCGGTCCACCCACACCTGCGATCCTTCTCGGCGATGACCTTCGCCCCGACCACCCCCGAGGTCCTGGCGGACGCCGATCTCGTCATCCTGACACTGCCGCACGGCCAGTCGGCGGCGCTCGCCGCGCGCCTGCCCGAGAATGTCAAGGTCGTCGACTTGGGGGCCGATCACCGCCTCGCCGACGCCGAAGCCTGGGCCTCCTACTACGACGGCCCGCACGCCGGGGCGTGGACGTACGGTCTGCCCGAGCTTCCCGGGCAGCGCGGCGCGATCGCCGGCTCGACCAGAGTCGCCGCGACCGGCTGCTACGCCGCCGCCACGATTCTCGCGTTGGCGCCGCTCATCGCTGCCGGGATCGCGCGGCCCGACGACGTCGTCGTCGTCGCGGCCTCCGGCACGAGCGGCGCGGGCAAGGCTGCCAAGCCTCACCTAATGGCGACCGAGGTGGCGGGCTCCCTCTCCCCGTATAAAGTCGGCGCCCACCAGCACGTCCCCGAGATCAAGCAGGCGACGGGCGCGACGAGCCTGTCGTTCACGCCGGTCCTGGCTCCCATGCCACGCGGCATCCTCGCGACCGTGACGGCCCGCCCGACCTCCGCCTCGGTGTCGACCGAGGCCGTCCGGGACGCGCTCGCCGCCGCGTACGACGCTGAGGCCTTCGTGCATGTGCTGCCCGAGGGAGAGTGGCCCAAGACGGCCGCCACCCTCGGTTCGAACGCCTGCCACATCCAGGCGGTCATGGACTCCGACGCCGACCGCATCATCGTCACGTCCGCGATCGACAACCTCGGTAAGGGCGCTGCGGCCCAGGTGGTCCAGTGCGCCAACCTCATGCTCGGTCTGCCGGAGACGGCGGGCCTGTCCACGAATGGAGTCGCACCGTGACCGTCACGTCCCCGAAGGGTTTCACCGCCTCAGGTGTCGCCGCCGGTATCAAGACCTCGGGCGCGAAGGATGTCGCCCTCGTCGTCAACGACGGACCGCAGTACACGGCGGCCGGGGTGTTCACCCGCAACCGCGTGCAGGCCGCGCCCGTCGTGTGGAGTCGTCAGGTCCTCAAGGAACAGACCGTTCGGGCCGTCATCCTGAACTCGGGTGGCGCCAACGCCTGTACCGGTCCCGACGGCTTCGCCGACACGCACCGTACCGCCGAGCACGTCGCCGAGGGCCTCTCGATCGGGGCGGGGCACGTCGCCGTGTGCTCGACCGGTCTCATCGGTGAGCGGCTCCCGCTCGACGCACTGTTGTCCGGTGTGGACAAGGGGATGGTCGAACGGTCTGTCGACGGCGGAGCGGACGCCGCCGAGGCGATCATGACGACCGACTCCGTTCCGAAGACCGTCGAGGTCTCCGGTGACGGCTACCTCATCGGCGGCATGGGCAAGGGCGCGGGCATGCTCGCGCCGGGCCTGGCGACGATGCTGTGCGTATTCACCACCGACGCGATGCTCGAACCCGCCACCGCCGACGCCGCGCTGCGCGAAGCGTGCCGACTCACCTTCGACCGGCTCGACTCCGACGGCGCGATGTCCACGAACGACACCGTGCTGCTGCTGGCTTCGGGCGCCTCCGGCGTCATCCCGGGCACGGAGGAGTTCACCCGCCAGCTGACGGCGGCGTGCTCCGACATCGCCACCAAGCTCCTCTCCGATGCCGAAGGCGCCACGAAGGAGGTCGCGATCACCGTCATCGGCGCCGCCAGCGAGGACGACGCGGTCGAGGTCGGCCGCTCGATCGCCCGCAACAACCTCGTCAAGTGCGCCCTGTTCGGCGAGGACCCGAACTGGGGCCGCATCCTCGCCGCCGTCGGCACCACGGCCGCCGCCTTCGAGGCCGATCGACTCGACGTCGCCATCAACGACGTTTGGATCTGCCGGGGAGGGGCCGCGGCCGCGGACCGCTCGGGCGTCGACCTGTCCGGACGCGACATCGCGATCACGGTCGACCTGCACGCCGGTGGAGACACCGCGACGATCTGGACCAACGACCTGTCGCACGCCTACGTGCACGAGAACTCGGCGTACTCGTCATGACCGTCGACGACGCAGTACTCTCACCCGCCGTGCTCTCCGCGCTCGGCAAGGCGCAGACGCTCATCGAGGCACTGCCGTGGCTGCAACGCTTCCACGGCAAGATCGTCGTCGTCAAGTACGGCGGCCACGCGATGGTCGACCCGCAATTGCGCGCCGACTTCGCCGCCGACATGGTGTTCCTTCGCTACCTCGGCCTCAAGCCGATCGTCGTCCACGGCGGCGGCCCGCAGATCTCGTCGATGCTCGCGAAACTCGGCATCGTCAGCGAGTTCAAGGGCGGCCTGCGCGTCACGACGCCCGAAGCCATCGACGTGGTCCGCATGGTCCTCGTCGGTCAGGTCGGTCGGGAACTCGTCGGTCTCATCAACGAGCACGGCCCCTTCGCCGTCGGAATGTCCGGTGAGGACGCCCGGCTGCTCACCGCCGAGCGCCGTCACGCGGTCGTCGACGGTCAACCCGTCGATATCGGCCAGGTCGGCGACGTCTCCGCGGTCAATCCGGCCGCCCTCACCGACCTCATCGACGCCGGGCGCATCCCCATCATCTCGACGGTCGCCCCCGACGCCGACGGGGTCCTGCACAACCTGAACGCCGACACCGCCGCGGCGGCGCTGGCGCTCGCCCTCGACGCGCAGAAGCTCATCGTCCTCACCGATGTGGACGGTCTGTACGCGGACTGGCCGAACCCGGCCAGCCGGATCAGCCAACTGACCGTCGCCGAACTCGAAGCCATGCTGCCGAACCTGTCGGCGGGCATGTTGCCCAAAATGGAGGCATGCCTGCGCGCCGTCTCCGGGGGTATCCCGCAGGCCCACGTCATCGACGGTCGGGTCCCGCATTCCCTGCTATTGGAAATATTCACCTCCGAAGGAGTCGGAACCATGGTGGTGCCGTCATGACCGAGACCTCGCAATGGCAGAACCGCTACGACGCGGTCATGATGCCCAATTACGGCACCCCCGACGTGGTGCTGTCCAGTGGGGACGGCTGCATCGTCACCGACGTGGACGGCAAGACCTATCTGGACCTGTTCGCCGGGATCGCCGTCAGCTCGCTCGGTCACAACCACCCCGCGCTGGTCGAGGCCGTCAACCGTCAGGTCGCCACGATCGCGCACACCTCCAACCTGTTCGTCAACGAGCCGGAGGTCGTGCTCGCGGAGAAGCTCGTCGACCTGCTCGGAGCCCCCGCGCGCGTCCTGTTCACCAACAGCGGCACCGAGGCCAACGAGGCGGCGCTGAAGCTCGCGATCCTGCACGGCAAGTCAGCCGGGCGCGGATACGTCGTCGCGGCCGAGGACGGCTTCCACGGACGCACGCTCGGCGCGCTGTCCGTCACCGGCAAAGCCTCGATTCGGGAACCGTTCGGTCCCTTCGGTATCGACGTCCGATTCGTCCCCTATGGAGACGCGGACGCGCTGAAGAACGCCGTCACGACCGAATGCGCCGCCGTCATCATGGAACCGACACAGGGCGAGGCCGGCGTCATCCCACCCCCGCCGGGCTATCTCCAGGTCGTCCGCGACGTGTGCGACGCGACCGGCGCGCTCTTCATCGCCGACGAGGTTCAGTCCGGCATCGGCCGGACCGGCACTTGGTTCGCCCACCAGCAGCACCGCGTCCTCCCCGACGTCGTGACGCTCGCCAAAGGACTCGGCGGCGGCCTCCCGATCGGCGCCGTCCTCGGCGTCGGCGACGCAGGAACCGTTCTCACCAAGGGCATGCACGGCTCGACCTTCGGCGGGAACGCGGTGACGACGGCCGCCGCCATCGCCGTCCTCGACACGATCGAGACCGACGGGCTGCTCCAGCACGTCGTCATGGCCGGGCACCACCTCGCGTCCGGGGTGCGTGCCCTGCGGCACCCGCTCGTCGCGCACACCCGCGGCAGTGGTCTGTGGCGCGGCATCGTCCTCGTCGAGGACGTGGCGGCCGAGGCCGCCGGCGCGCTCCGCGAGGCCGGGTTCATCGTGAATCCCGTGCGCCCCAGCGTGCTTCGCGTCTCGCCCCCGTTGATCGTCACCCTCGACCAGCTCGATCTGTTCCTCGACGCGCTGCGGGACGCGCTCGACGCCGCGTACCCCCCAGGAGAACGACCGTGAAGCACTTCCTGAAAGACGACGACATCACCGCGGACGAGCAGCGGCGGCTCATCGCGTTCGCGCGTGAGCTCAAGACCGACCGGTACACGCGGCCACTGCTGGGCGGCCCCCCTCCGGCGGTCCCGGACGGCATTGACTCGCGGCTCTTGGCGACCCCTCGGTCCGTGGCCGTCATCTTCGAGAAGGAGTCCACCCGGACTCGCATGTCGTTCCAGGTCGGAATCACCGAACTCGGCGGCAACGCGGTCCTGTTCGACGCCCAGTCGTCCCATCTCGCACGCGGCGAATCCATCGAGGACACGGCGCGGGTGCTCTCGCGCTACGTCGACGCGATCGTCATCCGCACCTTCGCCGACGCCCGGATCGCCGCGCTCGCGGGCGCGTCGAGCGTTCCCGTCGTCAACGCCCTCACCGACGGATATCACCCGTGCCAGCTCCTCGCCGACCTCATGACGATCACCGAGGAGTTCGGGGCCGTCGCCGGCCGCACCATCGCCTTCGTCGGCGACACCGGTAACAACATGGGGCATTCGTACCTGCTGGCCGGCGCGCTCGCCGGTGCTCACGTCCGGCTCGCCGGGCCGGATCTGCACCCGCCCGCCGGCGATGTGCTGCGGAGCGCGACCGAACTGGCCGCCGCGCACGGCGGCAGCGTCTCGGTCACGACCGATCCGATCGCCGCCATCGACGGCGCGGACGTCGTCGCCACCGACACGTGGTTGTCGATGGGGCAGGACAACCGGGAAAGCCGGATGGCGGCGCTCGCGCCGTATCGGCTCGACGAGCGACTGCTCGCCAACGCCGCGGAGCACGCGATCGTGCTGCACTGCCTTCCCGCGCACCGGGGCGAGGAGATCACCGACGAGGTGATGGACGGACCGCAGTCCCGAGTGTTCGAGCAGGCCGAGAATCGGTTGCACACGCAGAAGGCGCTGCTCGCCTGGTTGATCACCGACGCGTTGCCGCCCTTGGAGGAGGTGCCGACGTGAACGCGCCCATCACCAAGACCGCCCGGCACGCCCGCATCAGCGACCTGATCGCGACGCAACGGATTCGGTCGCAGACCGAGCTCGTCGACCTGCTCTCCGCGGACGGCATCACGGTCACCCAGGCGACGCTTTCCCGGGACCTCGAGGAGCTCGGCGCCGTCAAGGTGCGGGGCACCGACTCCGCCCCGGCGTCCTATGTGATTCCCGCGGAGGGCGCGGGGCCGCTCCGCGCGGCCGTCCAGCCCCCCGATCGTCTTCTCCGGCTCCTTCGCGAGCTGCTCACCGGTGCCGACCACTCCGGCAACCTGGTGGTCTTGCGAACCCCGCCCGGGGCCGCTCAGTTTCTGGCCAGCGCGATCGACCGCTCCGGGCTCCGCGACATCGTCGGCACCATCGCCGGTGACGACACCATCCTCGTGGTCGCGCGCGACGGTTTGACCGGCGCCGAACTCGCCGCGGAACTGCTCGGCTGGGCGGGCAAGGGCGGCGAAACCGATGACAATTCACATTAGACATAGCATTCTCGACACTCACGACTCACAGAAAGCCACTGACATGACCGAACGCGTAGTCCTGGCCTACTCCGGTGGGCTCGACACATCAGTCGCCATCCCGTATCTCGCCGAACAGACCGGAGGCGAGGTCATCGCCGTCGCGATCGACGTCGGCCAGGACGGCGAAGACCTCGACGTCATTCGGCAGCGTGCCCTCGACTGCGGCGCCGCCGAAGCGGAGGTCGTCGACGCCCGCGAGGAGTTCGCCGCCGAGTACTGCTTCCCCGCGCTGCGTTCCAACGCGCTCTACATGGACCGGTACCCGTTGGTGTCGGCCCTGTCCCGGCCGCTCATCGTCAAGCACCTCGTCGGCGCGGCCGAGAAGTACGGCGCCACCATCGTGTCGCACGGCTGCACCGGCAAGGGCAACGACCAGGTCCGTTTCGAGGCGGGTCTCGCCGCGCTCGCGCCGCACCTGAAGGTCATCGCCCCGGCGCGGGACTTCGCGTGGACGCGGGACAAGGCGATCGCCTACGCCGCGTCGAAGGGCCTGCCGATCGACGTCACCAACAAGTCCCCGTACTCGATCGACCAGAACCTGTGGGGCCGCGCCGTCGAGACGGGCTTCCTCGAGGACATCTGGAACGCGCCGATCGAGGACATCTACGACTACACCGCCGACCCGTCGCTGCGCCGTGACGCCGACGAACTCGTCATCACCTTCGACGGGGGCAACCCCGTCGCGATCGACGGCGAGACGAAGACGCCGTACGAGATCATCACCGAGCTCAACTCCCGCGCCGGAGCGCAGGGCGTCGGTCGGCTCGACATCGTCGAGGACCGCCTCGTCGGCATCAAGAGCCGCGAGGTGTACGAGGCTCCCGCCGCCATCGCGCTGCTGGCCGCGCACCAGGAACTCGAGAACGTCACGATCGAACGCGACCTGGCCCGCTTCAAGCGCGGTGTCGACCAGCGGTGGTCGGAGCTCGTCTACGACGGACTGTGGTTCTCGCCGCTGAAGACCTCCCTCGACGCGTTCATCGACGACGCTCAGCGGTTCGTCTCGGGCGACATCCGGCTCAAGCTCCACGCGGGACGCGCGACCGTCACCGGGCGCAAGTCCGAAGCCAGCCTCTACGACTTCGGCCTGGCCACCTACGACGAAGGCGACGCCTTCGACCAGTCCCTCGCCAAGGGCTTCGTCGAGCTGTGGAGCCTGCCCGCCAAGCTCGCTTCGGCGCGGGACGCCCGGTTCAAGAGCGAGGCGCAGTGAGCAAACTCTGGGGCGGACGCTTCTCCCAGGGCCCCGCGCGGGCCCTGGAGGAGCTCAACGCCAGCATCTCCTTCGACCTGCGACTCGCGCCCTACGACCTGGCCGGCTCCAAGGCGCACGCCAGGGTCCTGCACCGCGCCGGATTGCTCACCGAGCCGGAACTGGAGCAGATGCTCACCGCGCTCGACGAGTTGCGCGAAGCCGTCGACAAGGACGCCTTCCCGGTATCACTGTCCGATGAGGATGTTCACACGGCCCTGGAGCGCGGCCTCGTCGAGAAGCTCGGGGCGCTGGGAGGGAAACTGCGCGCGGGGCGCTCCCGCAACGACCAGATCGCGTGCGATCTGCGGATGTACTGCCGTGACCACGCGCGCGCCGTAGCCGTGGGCCTCGTCGACCTCGTGGAGGCGTTGACCGGTCAGGCACGTCGGACCGCCGACGCGCCCGTGCCGGGCATGACCCACCTGCAACACGCCCAGCCGATCACCTTCGGGCATCAGCTGCTCGCCCACGTGCAGGGCTTCCTTCGCGACCTCGACCGCCTGAGCGACTGGGATCGCAGGACCTCCGTCTCGCCGCTCGGCTCGGGGGCGCTCGCCGGCTCGTCACTGCCGCTCGACCCGGTCGCCGTCGCGGCCGAACTCGGCTTCGACGCGCCCGCCGCGAATTCGATCGACGGCGTCGCCGACCGCGACTTCGCCGCAGAGCTCCTGTTCGTCACCGCGATGATCGGCGTGCACCTGTCCCGTTTGGGCGAGGAGGTGGTCCTGTGGACGTCGCAGGAGTTCGGCTGGGTCGAACTCGATGACGCGTTCGCCACCGGTTCGTCGATCATGCCGCAGAAGAAGAACCCGGACATCGCCGAACTCGCGCGCGGCAAGGCCGGTCGCTTCATCGGCGACCTGACCGGACTTCTCGTCACGCTCAAGGCGTTGCCGTTCGCGTACAACAAGGACCTCCAGGAGGACAAGGAGCCCGTGTTCGACGCGCTCGACCACCTGAAGCTGCTGCTGCCCGCGATGGCGGGCATGATCGCCACCATGACCATCCACACCGAACGGATGGCAGAAGCCGCTCCGCTCGGTTTCTCGCTGGCGACCGAGATCGCGGACTGGCTCGTCCGTGACGGAGTTCCGTTCCGTGACGCGCACGAGATCACCGGCGCCGTCGTGGCGTTCTGCCAGGAGAACGGCCGTGAACTGCACGAGGTGACGGACGGGGAACTCGCCTCGATCAGTCCGCTGCTGCGCCCGTCGGTTCGCGACGTGCTGACCGTCGACGGTGCCCTGGCCGGTCGCCGGACACCCGGCTCGACGGGGCCGGGGCCGGTCGCCGACCAGCTCGCCACCGTGGACGCCGCCATTCCTCAGTGGCGCACCTGGTCGACCGCCGAGGTGATCCCGGGCCTCTGAGACCTCTAGGAGGCCGGACCCGCCTTCGCTCGACCTCAGACCACCGTGGTGGCCGTTCTCCGCTTCCTGCTTGGAGAACGGCCACCACGGCGTTCATGGGACGGTCACCGTCGTGGACGTGCTCGCCGAGTCTCCGGCTCACCCACGGGAAACCGCTCGCGATTGCGGGCCAGCTTGTCCATCGCCGCCGCGATCAGGTCAATGTCCAACACGTCCGCCATCCGAACCAGATAGTGCAGAACGTCGGCCATCTCGTCGGCGACGCGCTCGCGGGCCGCGGCGTCGAGCTCGTTGCTCTCCTCCGGCGTCGACCACTGCAACTCCGCGGCGAGCTCCCCGGCCTCTCCCGACACCGCCATCGCCAGATTCTTCGGCGTGTGGAACGGCTCCCACTCGCGCTCGGCGGCGAACTCGCGCAGCATCAGGGTCAGTTCTTCCAGCGATACGGACACGCCCGCAGCGTACCGATCGACCGTGGCCTGTCGGACCGCAAGTCCGTCGCGCCGATCGACCCGAGCTCGTTGATTCAGGTATGTCAGAGCCTCAATGTAAGCGATGGCCATCGGTCTCCGAACACTCGACCTTTATGGACTGGCTTTCGGTCGCGTTCCGTCTCGATCCGCGGCGCTGGACGTTGAACGTTCGGTCACGTCGACTCGGTGCGTGGCTCAGCGGAAGAGCGCTTCCACGTCTCCCGGAGCTCCGCTTGCTGCGCGAGGAACTGGGACTGCCTCCAGGGGAGCTTGACCATGTCCTACATGCGTACTTTGGTCGCCAGGGCCACACGGAGACCGCCGAAAAAGTCCATTGGCGACTAATCCACAGTCGCCGTGGATCGCACCGAGAACGTCAATGCGTCGACGAGATCGTCCGCTCCCACACGGCTGTCGCGGCGAACGCCATCCGGCCGTACCGAGGACTGCATGATCGAGACGACCTCAACCAGGAAGCGCTCATCGGGGTCGCGCGTGCCGCGCTGGGTTACATCCCGACGCGCGGCGCGTTCGAGCCCTACGCCTACATCTACGCGCGTGGTGCGGTGCGTCAGCACCTCAGCGAGCGGTACTACGTCGGCTATGGCGAGGCCTTCCGAGCCCGGGACCGCGCGGTTCGACGTTTCCAGCGTCAAGCCGGGGCGGCCGGAACGTCCCCGACTGACGCGGAGATCGGCGAAGCGCTCGGCATGCCGAGGCACCTCNTNTCTNNNGTGNTGNNGNNNCNNC